>NZ_PIGC01000006.1:0-292194 GCF_003050065.1 Vibrio sp. 10N.286.51.C3
TTGGTGTGATTGGTTTTATCACTTTGGCAGTGGCGGGCATAGGTATTGCTAACGTGATGTATGCAACGGTGAAACGATCCACACGAGATATTGGCGTGAGAATGGCGGTCGGTGCTACTCCAGGGATGATTCGCATGCATTATCTGGTTCAGTCATTGATGACTATGATGATGGGCGGTTTATTGGGCTTAGTAATCACTTATACACTGATTGCTGTAATTCGCTCGTTAGAGCTTGAAGGCAACATGTTTTATGAGCGTCTTGGTAAACCTGTGCCTGAGCTTTCATGGTTGGTTGTCACCATTGTTGTTTTGACGTTGGTGGTTATTGGTGTCGCTGCGGCTTGGCTTCCGGCTAATCGTGCGGCGAAAGTGACTCCGATGGAGGCACTACAAAGTGAATGATGAGATCAAAGACAGCGGAGAAACCATGTCTAACAAATTCTTAGTGGAACTCTCAAATATCGGTAAACACTACTCAAACGGTGATACTGAAATACGTGCATTAGACGGTGTCGATCTCTCGATTGAGAAGGGAGAGTTTTTGTCTATTTTAGGCCCGTCAGGATCCGGTAAATCAACGCTGATGAATATGCTGGGTTGCCTTGATAAGCCGACGGAAGGGGAGTATCAGCTAGATGGAAAAAATGTTGCTGCGTTGAGTGCTAATGATCTTGCTGGTATTCGGAATCAAAAAATTGGTTTTGTATTCCAGAGTTTTAATTTGCTTGAGTATGCATCTGCATTGGACAATGTTGCTCTGCCTCTCGTGTACTCAGGGATCAAAGCCAAAGAGCGTCGTAAGCGTGCGGCGGCATTACTTGAACAAGTAGGGTTGGGCGATCGACTTGACCATAAACCGAATCAGCTGTCTGGTGGTCAGAAACAGCGTGTCGCTATTGCTAGAGCTTTGGTTAATGATCCTCAGATTATATTAGCTGATGAGCCAACAGGGGCTCTGGATTCCAAGTCTGGCGCTGAGATAGAGGCTTTGTTTAATCAGCTTCATGCTGAGGGCCGAACATTGATTATCGTGACGCACGATAATTCGCTGGCTGAACGAACTAAGCGCATAGTGACGATCAAAGACGGTAAAGTATTGTCTGATCACCAAGGGCAACATTGCTGAACCTAGAACCTAGAAAAAAGCAGCTTTCGCTTAGAGCCACTTCCTCACGAAGTGGCTTTTTTCTTAAGTGTTTAACACTGATCTTGTACGGACGATATTGAGTGAACTACACTGATAAAAAAGCTAGGTAAGTAACAGATTAATAAAGAAAATTTCCCTATAGTGTTAAAACGACTTCGTGAATCACTCTCTATTCTGCCAAGTTGAGGTGAATAGACAGTGACTTCACTTCAGTGAGAGATTGCTCAAGCACGCTAAAGAAGATCTCTTCTTCATAACCTAATGCAAACGCACGATCGATAAACACACCTGGAGAAAAAATGTCTTCCTCTGGGATATCTAGGCGAAACAGAGCTTCAACCCCCCAGTCACTTTCTCTACACTCGATTCTACTTTTGGCTGATAAAAGCAGGTGTGCCAGTCGTTTTCAAAGGCTTCTTGTATTATGTGGTCTGATAGGTTCATGTGTTTGTCTCTCATTTGCATAGCGGCGTAACGGTCGAACATTCTGAGAGAAACCTAAATTCATCACTATATCGTTCTGAGATGAAAAATTGATATTTGATATGAAAGCGAAATTAGACCGGAATGGAGGGTGATTTGTCGTTAAAAAGAACAAGTAAGACACGTTTATGTGCCCTGTGTCACTGGGATGAACCATTATTAGTGCCTGTGATTCATTAATGTTTTTCCAACTAAAGGGATAATCGAAACGGGGATGTTCAACTAGAATATAGGCATAAGTTTTACAGTGTAAATGATCGTTTTGAGATCGTTTATATCCCTACATAAAGCGGCGCGTGATGCTGCTGAATAATAATTAGGAAGGAATGAACAATGTCTTCTGCATTTTACCAACAGATTCAAACTCAAATCGAAGAAGTTAAAGAAGAAGGTCTTTACAAGTCTGAGCGCATTATTACTTCTGCACAAAAAGCAGCGGTTTCTATCTCGACTGGTGAAGAAGTACTAAACTTCTGTGCAAACAACTACTTAGGTCTTGCTAACCACCCAGCTCTTATCGAAGCAGCTAAAGATGGTATGGATCAGCACGGTTTTGGTATGGCTTCAGTACGTTTCATCTGTGGTACTCAAGATTCTCACAAAGAACTAGAGCAAAAGCTTTCTACTTTCCTAGGTAAAGAAGACACTATCCTTTACACGTCTTGTTTTGATGCAAACGCTGGTTTGTTTGAAACAATTCTAGGTAAAGAAGACGCAATCATCTCTGACGCACTAAACCACGCATCTATCATCGATGGCGTTCGTCTGTGTAAA
This sequence comes from Vibrio sp. 10N.286.51.C3, assembly GCF_003050065.1. NCBI lineage: Bacteria > Pseudomonadati > Pseudomonadota > Gammaproteobacteria > Vibrionales > Vibrionaceae > Vibrio > Vibrio sp. 10N.286.51.C3. Next base: position 2,407 of record NZ_PIGC01000006.1, read on the forward strand.
GCAATGCGTTTCCGTTACTCGAACAACAACATGGAAGAGCTAGAGCAGCAACTTATCGCTGCTAAAGAAGCTGGCGCTCGTCACACACTAATCGTAACTGACGGTGTGTTCTCAATGGACGGCGTAGTGGCTAACCTTCCTGCTATCTGTGACCTTGCAGACAAGTACGATGCACTAGTAATGGTTGATGACTCTCACGCAGTGGGCTTCATGGGCGAAAACGGCGCAGGTACTCACGAGTTCCACAACGTTGTAGATCGTATCGATATCATCACTGGTACTCTTGGTAAAGCAATGGGTGGCGCTTCAGGCGGTTACACTTCTGGTAAGAAAGAAGTGATCGACTGGCTACGTCAGCGTTCTCGTCCATACCTATTCTCTAACTCTGTTGCACCTGCAATAGTATCTGCGTCTATCCGCGTTCTAGATCTTCTAGCGGAATCTGGCGACCTACGTACTCAACTATGGGAAAACTCTGCTCACTTCCGTACTCGCATGGAAGAAGCTGGTTTCACTATGGGTGGTGCTGACCACGCAATCATCCCAATCATGCTGGGTGATGCAAAAGTAGCGGCTGAGTTCGCAGAGCGCGCACTAGAGAAAGGCATCTACGTTGTAGGTTTCTCTTTCCCAGTAGTACCAAAAGGCCAAGCTCGTATCCGTACGCAAATGTCTGCTGCACACTCTCGTGAGCAACTGGATCGCGCAATCGATGCGTTCATCCAAGTTGGTAAAGACATGGCTATCATCTAATTTTAAAGGGATGCCTTTTGCGTCCTTTGATTAGATAGAACAACACCCAATAGAACATATAGATTTTTGATTCTCGCCTTACAGTTAGGCGAGATGAACTGGATAACATTATGAAAATTAAAGCACTTTCTAAGCTTAAGCCTGAAGAAGGCATCTGGATGACCGAGGTTGAAAAACCTGAAATGGGTCATAATGATCTTCTTATCCGTATTAAGAAAACTGCAATTTGTGGTACTGACGTACATATCTACAACTGGGATGAATGGTCACAAAACACAATTCCAGTACCTATGGTAGTAGGTCACGAATACGTGGGTGAAGTTGTTGGCATCGGCCAAGAAGTTCGTGGTTTTGAAATCGGCGACCGTGTATCTGGCGAAGGTCACATCACATGTGGTCACTGTCGTAACTGTCGTGGCGGCCGTACTCACCTTTGTCGTAACACAACAGGTGTTGGTGTAAACCGCACTGGTGCGTTCTCTGAGTTCCTTGTGATCCCTGCGTTCAACGCATTTAAGATCCCTGCAGAAATCTCTGATGATCTAGCATCAATCTTTGACCCGTTTGGTAATGCAGTACACACAGCGCTTTCTTTCGACCTAGTAGGCGAAGACGTGCTAATCACGGGTGCTGGCCCAATCGGTATCATGGCTGCTGCTGTTGCTAAGCACGTTGGTGCTCGTCACGTTGTAATTACTGACGTAAACGAATACCGCCTAGATCTTGCTAAGAAAATGGGTGTGACTCGCGCAGTAAACGTGATGGAAGAGAAGCTTGAAGATGTAATGGCTGATCTAGGCATGACTGAAGGCTTCGATGTTGGCCTAGAAATGTCTGGTAACCCATCTGCGTTCAACAGCATGCTGACTAACATGAACCACGGCGGTAAGATCTCTCTACTAGGTATTCCACCATCAGACATGGCAGTAGACTGGAACCAAGTAATCTTTAAAGGCTTGGTTATCAAAGGTATCTACGGTCGTGAGATGTTCGAAACTTGGTACAAGATGGCTTCACTAATCCAGTCTGGCCTAGATCTAACACCAATCATCACTCACCACTACAAAGTGGACGACTTCCAGAAAGGCTTCGACATGATGCGCTCTGGCATGTCAGGTAAAGTAATCCTAGATTGGGAATAATCTTTAACTGAGTAACAAGATATTAGAAAGGCGACAGTTATTACTGTCGCCTTTTTTGTAGGCATTTTTAATTGATGAATAATTTTAGTTATTCATATTTAGTGGTGAGCCACATTTAGACCTACCATTAACTGTTAAGGCTGGTAAATAAAGACATTTAGGCTGATTAAGTTAAGACTTTTATTACATACGTCTGAAATTCTCTGAGTGAATGCTTGCGCTTTAATTTGTGAGAATTTATTATGCATCACGGTGAATTAACGTTGTTATTGAGTCTAGTTAGTAATCAGAAAATAAATAAAGCTTGGATGTCATGGAAATAATACAGAAAAAAAGATCTATCAAATATACGTTTACCTTTATGGATAACCATCTTAACTTTGCATATAAGATTAAGTCGGGAACTGGGGATAGGGATCTAGATTATGTCAATTTCCCCAAGAAATCATCGACTTTGATAGAGCAGAATGAATGGTTCCAAAGTGTTGGTTATGTTTGGTGTATACTCGGTGCTTTTGACATTTTGTATGAAAGCTACTTGGGAGCTTTTCCAAATCTTTGGTTTTTAGTTCTGCTTGGGGGGATGCTCCTAGTATGGAGTCATTTTTCAAAAGTAAAGTATTCGGTATTTGAAACGGATAGTGCGAACATATTAGTTATTCAAGATAAAAATCATGACCTCATTATTAATGAACTTAAGACGCGTAAAAAATCGCAACTACTAGAATGGTATGGGCATGTGAATCAAGACAACGAATCTGAGGTTGAGGTTGGCAAGTTCAAATGGTTGTTAGATGAAGATGTTATTACAAAAGAAGAATATGAAGAAAAAATAGCTCAAATAGAGTCGTTAATTAAAGAAGAAAGTAATCTGTCTAATTCTGTTATCCATTAAGTATTTTTATTAAACTGTTAGGGTGAATATGAACATCTGTTCGCTTATGGGACTGCTTCACTTGGAAATTCCCAAAACAGTCTATGCATGTAAGTAGCAATGGCAATAAGAATAGGCTCATTAAAGCAAAAGATAGAAACAGCATTGAAAAAGGCTGAACGATGATCGTTCAGCCTTTTGTGTTACTTCATTGAAGCGCTTCGATTAACCAGCAGCAACCTGCATGATAAGGCCACAGATGTAAGCGCCGTATGTGCCTAGAGCGTAACCAAGTACCGCCATTAGGATACCTACCGGAGCTAATGCTGGGTGGAATGCTGCAGCTACGATAGGAGCTGATGCTGCGCCGCCAACGTTAGCTTGGCTACCGACAGCCATGAAGAACAGTGGTGCGCGGATAAGCTTCGCCATCACAATCATTAGAATGGCATGGATAGTTAGCCATGTGATACCAATGAAGAAGTAACCTGGGTTGTCTAAGATAGCAGTCACATCCATTTGCATACCGATAGTTGCAACTAGGATGTAGATGAACGCTGAACCAACTTTAGACGCGCCGCTGTGCTCAAGGCTGCGTGTAGATTTGAAGCATGAAGCGATCAGCGCGAACGTTGTTACCATTACGATCAGCCAGAAGAAGCCGGATGTTAGGCTGTATTTTGCAAGCTCTGGCGCGTTGGTTGAGATCCACGGTGCAATCATGTCACTGAATAAGTGAGCCAGACCTGTTAATCCGAAGGCAATGGCCGTGATCTTCATGAGATCGGTTGTGGTTGTTGGACGAGCGTTCTCTTCTTGGTATTTAGAAACCGTCTCTTTTAGCTCTTCGATAGATGATGTGTCAGCTTTTAGCCATGCATCAATCTTCTTCTGACGACCTGCCATGATAAGCAACACAGCCATCCAAATGTTTGCACAGATAACGTCTACCGTAATCATTGCTGAGAACAGTTGGTCATCAACTTCAAATACTTCTTTCATTGCTGCTTGGTTTGCACCGCCGCCGATCCAAGAACCAGCAACAGTTGTAAGGCCACGCCATACATCGCCAGATACGAGGTCAGGGTTAACTTGGTCGATAATTAAAATCGCCAAAGGGCCACCAATGATGATGCCGACAGTACCCGTTAGGAACATGATGACGGCTTTTGAGCCAAGGCCGAAGATTTTGCGTAGGTCAGCTGAGATGATCAGTAGAACGAGTGCGCTTGGTAATAGGTAACGACTTGCAACAAAGTACAGCTTTGAGTTTGATGCGTCGATGATGCCGAAACTGTTCAATAGAGAAGGAACAAAGTAACAGAGCAATAGACCCGGAACGAACGAGTAGAATTTTTTCAGTGCGCTATTTTGGCTACTTTCCGTGATAAAAACACCGCCAAGAATAACAGCTAACATGCCCATTATTACAGCATCATTAGTAATCATTATTATATCTCCTTTAAGGTGAGCGCAAAGGTCTCACTTTTTGAATTGCAGGACTATACCGACAACTGCCATTCGTTACAAATTGTAACGATAGACATACTTTGAAATGTTTATGTTAATTTTGATGGTTTGAATTTGTGAATGTCGTGCGTTATTTATTTGATTGGTGAATGGGTTTGTTGGGGCTTTTGCGGCGGATTTAGATATATGCAATGTAACTCAAGCCTTAGAGAGTGGTCGCTATGATTTGGGTGGATGTTTGAATGGCAGGAATGAGTGCATATATAGCCGTGTTTATGGTGTGGTTTATGCAGGGTTGGAATGTTTCAATAATGTAAAAATTGAATCCACTTTTGCTATGTGGTCAGAAATTAAAAATTTTAGCTAGATCACACAAATATCTCGGATTATGAGTTTCGGCACCTGATACTTATGTTCATTTGACGTTTTGTAGGGGGTAAATGAAAGAAAAAGCGGCTTAAATAGCCGCTTTTGATGGTTGCATTGCATGGTCATCTAGAGCTGTAGCTTAGACTTCTACTTAAGACTCTTCTTCCTCAAAGCCATCTGCATAACCTTTTGGTGGTGGTGTCCAACCACGTTCAGATCGAGAGTGTTTGTCTGAACGGTCTTTCTTCATGTCTTCTTTCATCGCATCTTCAAGGTGAATGAAGATTTGTCGGTAGTTGTTGTCGTAGCGTGGATTTTCTTCAGCCTCAGACCAAGCTTGGTAAAGCTTTTCAGACTTACGGCTCTCTACGCGTTGATACGTCGATTTTTGCTGTTCGACGAAGAATGGATGATGACCCAAAGAGCGCAAGGCTTGTGCGCCCATTTCAAGAGCAGAATGGTAGGTCTCTGATTCCACAAAGTCTGCACCTGCTTCTCGTAAGCGATAACTATGACCACGGTCGAATGCGCGGGCTAAGATTTTTACTTTAGGGTAGGTGTGTTTAACGTACTTCACTAACTCAACGCTTGAGTCTTGGTTATCGATTGCTACTACTAGCATTGCCGCTTCTTCGATTCCGGCGGTATGCAACAAGTCGTGACGAGTCGCATCGCCAAAGTAAGATTTGATATTGATAGAGCGCAGTAAGTCTACTTGGTTCGCTTGGTGATCCAGAACCACCGTATTGACATCGTTCGACACCAACAAGCGGTTAACGATTTGACCGAATCGACCAATGCCCGCAATGATAACGGTGCCTTTCTCTTCAATAGTATCTTCTTCGCGGTCGTTAGATTTTTGTTGGTAACGAGGCAGAATCACTTTATCAAATAGAATGAATAACCCTGGTGTTAGGAACATTGAAAGTGCCACAACCAGAGACAATGTTTGGACGATGTCCGCAGGTAATACGTGGTTTTGAGCTGAGAAGCTTAGTAGTACAAAACCAAACTCACCGGCTTGCGCCAAGCTCAATGTAAACAGCCAACGGTCACTGTTTTTGATTTTGAAGATCAATGCCAACGTAAATAGCACCAAGGCTTTAAGAAGCATAACGCCAAGGGTGAGGCCAATGATCAAACCAAAGTCGTTGAATAGAACATCAAAGTTGATGCCCGCACCGACGGTAATAAAGAACAAGCCAAGTAACAGTCCCTTAAACGGGTCGATATTAGACTCAAGTTCGTGGCGGAATTCACTGTTCGCCAATACCACACCCGCAAGGAAGGTACCTAAAGCGGGTGACAGGCCGACTAGGCTCATCAGTGCAGCAATACCAATCACCAACATCAGTGCGGTTGCAGTAAAGATTTCACGCAGGCCTGAGCTTGCTACAAAGCGGAACAGTGGACGACTTAAGAAGTGTCCGCCGACCACCACAATCGCAATAGATGCTGTGATCACTAGGCCATAAGCCCAACCGGGTAGGCCAGCAACGAGACTTAACTCTTCATGATGATCAGAAGCCGAAGCGACCGCGCTTTGTGCAGCTCCGATTAATTCTGGCAACGCCAATAGAGGGATAAACGCCAACATAGGGATGACGGCTATATCTTGGAACAGTAGGACTGAGAAAGCGTTCTTGCCGCCTTCTGTTTTGGATAGCCCTTTTTCGTTAAAGGTTTGGAGAACAATCGCGGTAGATGACAGTGCGAAGATCAAACCGATAGTCAGCGCAATGGTCCAAGGCTGTCCGAAGAAAAGGGCGATACCCATTACAATTGCGGTCGTGCCACCAACTTGCAGGCCACCTAGCCCCATAAGTCGGTTCCTCATTGCCCAAAGCATCTTAGGTTCAAGCTCAAGACCGACTAAGAACAGCATCATAACCACACCGAACTCGGCAAAGTGTTGGATAGTTGTGGTCTCTTCACCTACGAGACCAATAATTGGGCCAATCACAACACCAGCAATGAGGTACCCAAGTACAGAGCCGAGGCCAAGTCTTTTGGCAATAGGCACGGCAATAACTGCTGCTACTAAGTAGATAAACGTTTGTAGAAAATATCCCGTCATTATTTAACCTCTGCCATTAGTTCTTCTACGTAGTGGTTTAGCTTTTCTGCCTTACTGGCTTTTTTGATATTGATCTCGCCAGCAACCAACGCCTCTAACAGTACTTTATAGCTATCGACATGCTCTTGAATGCGGTTCTCTTCCAACGCGGTACGCGAACCAAATAACGCAAAGGGCGCGAGGTAGTTCATCCCACACAGAGAAGCGGTTTGTTCGATTGGGTGAAGCAGTTCTCGAATCGTGAAATGGTTGTAACCATCAGTTTGGTAGGCGTCTTTTTTGCCACCTGCAGTAATGCTACATAACAAGTTCTTGCCTTGTAGTTCGTTGCCATCGGTGCCGTAAGCAAATCCGTATTCTAGGACGAGGTCTTGCCATTCTTTAAGAATTGCGGGTGTTGAGTACCAATATAGTGGGAACTGAAAAATGATGATGTCATGGTCCAACAGGCGTTTCTGTTCGCGATCGATATTGATCTTGAAGGTTGGGTATTCAGCATAAAGGTCGACACAGGTGACGCCTTCAATACGTTTGGCTTGCTCAAATAAGGGTTTGTTAGCTTCAGAGCGATGCTGAGAAGGGTGGGCGAATAGCACCAAGACTCGATTTTTCGACATATAGCCCTCTTTGTCCATTAACGAATAATATTTATTGGAATTATAGATATACAATAATAGAAGAATGGTTGAACAACAACGAATTAGCCCATACTTATCTAGTTACAAGCGCGTGTTTTTAGGGACTTAATTATATAAAACACCCGTCAATTTGAGTATTTCCGGCACACGCAGCCGGTGACTGAGTAAAACTAATTATTCGCTAATAATAAAAGCGAATAGGTGTACTTTATGTCACCGTTGAAGGCTAACGTAAATAATTCAATCACCCTACATAGAACGACAATGAATAAAGGAAAAGGTATGAGCACGGACTTGCGTCAACAATGTAATTTGCTGCTTTCTGGTCACTTCGATCCAACACCAGCCCAAACCTTCGCACAAATGGCTGAATGGTGCGAAACACATGATGTGTCGCACGACACCTACGGTGATGGCGAGTTTATCGAGAGCTTTGAAAACAAGGTCGCAGAACTGCTTGGTTATGAAGCCGCCGTGTTTGTGATTACCGGCACTATGAACCAACCCACAGCATTAGAAATTGCGTGCCAAGAGAAAAGAAACCCAGTCGTGGCGATGCATGAGTCGAGTCATATCATGCGTCATGAACGCCAAGGGTATCAGCTCCAGAACCGATTCAATGTACTTCCGGTTGGTAATGTATTTCGCACTTGGAATGTCGACGACTTAAAGGCTTGGCCTGATGAGATTGCCGCGGCATTGTATGAACTACCGATGCGAGAGATTGGTGGTCAGCTGCCTGAGTGGGAAGAGCTTGAAGCGATAAAGCAGTACTGCAAAGAACAATCGATTCATCTGCATATGGATGGTGCGCGTTTGTGGGAGTGCGGCGCGTATTATCAAAAGCCATACAGCGAGATTGCTAAGGGGTTCGATACGGCTTATGTTTCGCTGTACAAAGGGTTAAACGGTCTTGGAGGTTCACTCTTATTAGGTGACAAGGCTTTCGTAGCAAAAGCGTCGGCATGGATGAAGCGTCAGGGCGGAAATGTTTATCATCGCACGCCTTACGTGGTTTAGGCAGCAATGCAGTTTGATCAACGGATTGAGTTGATGCCAGCATTGTATGAGCGTACTAAGCAAATCTATCAAATCTTACAAGATTACCCGCAGTTCAAAGTGAACCCGCAGGAACCCCAAGTAAACATGCTTCACCTCTATTTACCTGTGAGCTACGAAGACGGCATTATTGTGAGAGACAACATAGCGAAGAAACACAAGGTTTGGATAGGAAATCCAGCGATCAGCGAATTGCCAAACCAATGTAAGATTGAATGGTATGTTGGTGATAACTTACTGAATCTGCCTAATCATGAGCTGATCGACATTCTTGATTTTATTAACGAAGAGCTGATTTGATTACGGAAAAGTTGATTTGATTACAGAAGAGCTGACTGCAGAAGAACTGATCTAATGGAAATGGATACAGGAAATCGGTCCGGTATCCATTTATGCAGCTAGGCCGGCGGGCTCTGTCACATATACTGGTTGATGCACACGTCGACTAAGAACATGAACACTGGAACCGTACTGAGAAGCCCGAAGAAGACGATTGGCACCCAGTTTTTCATTTTCTTTTTAGGTAGCTCAGTGTTGTTCATAAATTCGGCCTTAAATTAGTTGTTGTAGCTGTTTAGCTTTGTAATACTAAAAATCTACGAGCATGGTATCAAATAAAATCGATGATCCCTATGCGGATTTGGCGTTTCGTGGTGTGTATCAATCACAGAAAATGTAGGCGATTCATAAGCGGTTCATAAAGGTTCAACAATAATGAACCTATTAGAACAAGTATTGCCTTATTCGGCATATGAAATAAACAGCATTCAAAGATTTGGAGAAGACAACATGAGAACAATAGGAAACATCATTTGGTTTCTGTTTGGTGGCGTATTTATGGGATTGGCATGGTGGTTCTTCGGACTGCTCGCATTCCTAACCATCGTTGGTATTCCATGGGGTAGAGCGTGTTTTGTTATGGGTAACTTCTCATTCTTCCCATTTGGTCAGGAAGCGATTTCACGCGATGAACTGACCAATGAAACTGACATCGGTACCAGCCCGCTAGGTGTGATTGGTAACGTTATTTGGTTCTTATTTGCGGGAATCTGGCTTGCGATTGGTCACATCATGTCAGCTGTGGCGTGTTTCATTACCATCATCGGTATTCCGTTTGCGATTCAGCACCTTAAACTAGCGGTTATCTCCTTAGCGCCAATTGGTAAAACCGTAGTAGATAAGCGCGAAGCGGAAGCTGCACGAGTGAGAAATTACAAAGGTTAAGAATTTAGTTTAATCTTTATCTGAAACTAAAAAGCACATCATTTGATGTGCTTTTTCTTGGCTCTTGGTTCTCGGTTTGTCTTATCAAGCTTATCTAACCGCTATACGTTATTGAACAAGACTTCAATTCGAAGCGTGATATTCGCTTCTTCCGTGTGCTTCTCATAAGGTTCTCGTTCCCATTGATAACGAGGAGTGAGTTCGTAGAACAGCCATTCTTTCCATACGTTCTGCCGGTAAGTAATCGAAACCTGAGCGTATTCGTAGTGATTATAAGGCTCATCCGTTGCATTAATCGTGGCGCTATATTGGAGTGCTTGGTCTTGAGAAAGGTAATGATACAAGCTTAATCCCGTACCATAGGTCCAACCTTTAAGATCGTCGTTATACCCAGCAAAACTTGACCATCGGGCCAGGAACTTATCACTGAGCGATAGGTCAAAATCAATATCAGTGATCTCGCCAGTTTCTTGTTTTTCCTGATAAATACGCTGAGTTAACCTAAATACAACATCGGTTGTAAGAGGGTAGGTAAAGCGGTAACGAGCTTCGATGCGTGGTCGTAATGTCGCCTTAATATTGAAGCTGCTATAGCCTTTGGCGTACGCGTCGTAACGCAGACCTAACGCACTTTCTAATTCATCTGAATCATTCGGAAAAAAATCCAAGAACTCTTCATCGCTGACAGACTCGTAGATTAATTTCAGCCGCTTGCTCACAAAGGGAAGGTGTAAACGCGCTTTGAGTTTTGTTGAGTAGTCGACATCACCGCCTTCTGAGTAAATGAAATCGTTGTACCAACGCACAGAGGTACCCGCACGAGCGTCTTCAGTTATTCGGTCATCCACAAAGAAGCTGTCAAACCACAACGCAGGTTGGCAAAATTTACTGTTCAGGAAATGGTAAGCTTTTTCGACAGGGGCGTCTTCTAACGGCTGACTGTGACACTCATTTTGTTCCTCTGCTTGAACTGAGTATGAAATGAGTGACGCCAATAATGAGGTGCTAGCTATCCTACGACTCAATGGAACCTGTTTGTTATTCTACATATCAATAGTTTGACTATAACCAAGCGATTGCAACAATGCGAATTTTTAGTGATTAGTAAAGAGGCGAATACTTGAAAGGGAGTGGACAGAAAAAAGAAAACGGACTCAGAAGGTGAGCCCGTTTGTTTTAGTTATAAGAAGTGACTTGTATCTAGATTACATTGCCGCTTCGAAGATTGCTGAGATTTCTTCGTGAGTCGCTTGTTTAGGGTTAGTAAAACCGCATGCGTCTTTCAGTGCGTTGTCTGACAATGTAGGAATGTCTTCAAGCTTAGCACCAAGTTGCGCGATACCGGTTGGGATGTTCACGTCGTTTGCTAGTTGAACAATCGCGTTGATAGCCGCTTCTGCGCCTTGTTCTGCTGTCATACCTTCAACATTCACGCCCATTGCTTTTGCAACATCACGTAGACGTTCTGGGCACACTTGTGCGTTGTAGCGTTGAACGTGTGGCAGTAGGATAGCGTTACATACACCGTGTGGAAGGTCGTAGAAACCACCCAGTTGGTGCGCCATTGCGTGAACATAGCCAAGAGAAGCGTTGTTGAAAGCCATGCCAGCCATGAATTGTGCGTAAGCCATTTGCTCACGCGCTTCAATGTCTTCGCCGTGTGCTACTGCTGTTCTTAGGTGTGCTTGAACAAGCTCGATTGCTTTAATTGCTACCGCGTCTGTAATTGGCGTTGCGGCGATAGAAACGTAAGCTTCGATTGCGTGTGTTAGCGCGTCCATACCCGTAGCTGCAGTCAGTGATGCAGGTTTAGCAAGCATCAACTCGGGGTCGTTTACTGAGATAAGCGGTGTTGTGTGCTTATCAACGATCGCCATCTTAATGTGACGCTCTTCATCGGTGATGATGCAGAAACGTGTCATTTCAGATGCTGTACCTGCTGTTGTGTTGATAGCAATAAGAGGCATCATAGGTTTTTCAGACTGGTCTACGCCTTCGTAATCAGCAATCTTACCGCCGTTAGAAGCAACTAATGCGATACCTTTTGCACAGTCGTGTGGAGAACCACCACCTAGAGAAACAACAAAATCACAATCGTTGTCAGTCAGCAATTCTAGACCATCGTTCACGTTAGTGATGGTTGGGTTTGGTTGAGTGCCGTCGAATACAACTGCGTCTACGCCGCGCTGGCTAAGAAGGTCTTGTACCTGCTTAACTACGCCAATTTGATTCAGGATCTTATCTGTAACGATCAGACCTTTTTTAAAGCCTTGAGACTGGATGCTATCAGCAGCATCTTTCAAACAGCCAGTGCCCATGAAGTTGATTGTAGGGATGTAAAATGCAGTAGACATTGGAAAACTCCGTTAATTATGATTTTTAATTTCCTACATGTTGTCGGCATTCAAGTGGTCGACCATTGATCTGGAACAACTTTGATTTCGAACTAACACTTTCTGGTTAGTCGTTGTGATAGGGCTCATATAGCAATCGTTTTTATGGTTTTCTGGTGTGTTCTTTGTCAGTAGTGGATAGTGATAAATTGACTCGATCAGAAACAGAATTGCGCTCTATAACAATGAAAAATAAGCTTATTCACTGAAAGTCGGTTCAATTTCAGCCAGGGTTGAGCTTTTCTCTGAGTTATCACTGCATTCAATTTGAGGAGCTTGTGACTCTTCAGTGTTAGGGGTGTCTTCTGGTTCCTCATCATAGTATTTGACAAGAAAAGGGGTGAGCATGACAGATGACGGTAAAAAGTGCTTCATAATACCTCCCGGTACCTAATGTGTATTTCTTGTATGGTATTGGTTTAATATGTGGCAAAATTTGCGATACATCATGACTTGTGGCTTGTTTTCTATAAATTATTAGATTTATATACAGGCTCACAGATTTACGAGTAAAGCGATTGCCAGCCTACAAGGCGAAAAGAAAAATTAAGCAAAACTACGATAAAAACAGACACAGCATTGCTCAACAGCGCGAATAACAGGACAGAAAATGAAGTACGATTGGATATTCTTTGATGCGGATGAAACCTTGTTCCACTTTGATGCTTTTCAAGGAATGAAGCTGATGTTCTCCCGTTTTGGTGTGGACTTTAGTGAACAGGATTATTCGGTTTACCAAGAGGTTAATTTACCACTTTGGGTAGATTACCAAGATGGGCGCATTACGGCAGCTCAACTGAAGCACGCGCGTTTTGAAAGCTGGGCAACAAAGCTAGAGACAACAACAGCAGAACTAAACAGTGCATTTTTGACCGCAATGGCAGACATATGTTCGCTGCTTCCTGGTGCAAAAGAGTTGATGGAGTCTTTAAAAGGCAAAGTGAACATGGGCATCATTACCAATGGTTTCACCGAGCTGCAATCTATCCGTTTAGAACGCACTGGAATGACAGACTATTTTGACCACGTGATCATCTCTGAAGAAGTGGGTGTTGCTAAACCAGATGCTGAAATCTTTGAACATGCACACAAGCTTGTTGGCTTACCAGCAAAACAACGCGTATTGATGGTCGGAGATAACCCACATTCAGATATTCTAGGCGGACTAGATTTTGGCATTGAAACTTGTTGGTTAAACAGTCAAGAAAAGGCAACGCCAGCGGGTATTAACCCTCATTATCAAGTTAAGTCTTTAGCTGACCTGCAAGCACTTCTATTGGCATAATTGCTAATTGCTAATTGCTTTTAGATTTTTGAGTGAATGATTGATAGCCGAGTGCAGTTATGTGCTCGGCTACTTATTTTTACCTACTGCAAGTTATCGATAGTGGTGCTTAAGCCTATCTTTGCTTTAAGCTCGCTTTAATTAGACCATTACAATAAAGAAAAGGAAGAGGCGTGCTGAAATCTCATCGCCATAGCTGCTACGGCATTGCTGCCATTTTACTTTGGAGCTGCTTAATTGCGCTTTCTCGTAGCGTATCAGAACAACTAGGCCCAATCGGTGGCGCTGCCAGTCTTTATACGGTGAGCTCAATTTTGTTGGTCTGTGTTATGGGTTTACCTAAGCTGTCACGCTTCTCTAAGTCGTATCTGCTGATTGGTGGTGCTCTATTCGTTTGTTATGAGATCTTCTTGGCTCTGGCTTTAGGGATGGCAAACAACCGACATCAAGCCTTGGAAATGGCGGTTATCAACTACCTTTGGCCTGCATTGACGGTGTTGTTCGCTGTGCTGCTTAGCGATAAAAAGATTAACTGGTTGGTTTACCCAAGTATCTTCTTAGCCTTCTTTGGTGTGGCTTGGAGTATCAGCGGCGATCAGGGGCTTTCTGTTGATCAAATCGCAGCCAATATTGCAACTAACCCTAAAACCTATTCAATGGCGTTTTTCGGCGCGATTATTTGGGCGGTTTACTGTAATTACACTCAGAAAGTGGCGAAAGGGCAGAATGCGATTGTGTTGTTCTTTATCGCGACTGCAATCACCTTATGGATCAAATACGCATTGAGTAACGAAACCGGCATGGTGATGACAACCAATGCTGCAATTGACTTAGTGCTGGCCGGTGTGTGTATGGGCGCAGGTTACGCGCTTTGGAATACAGCGATACTTGGCGGCAATATGGTCTTCCTAGCGACTATGTCTTATTTCACGCCTATTTTTGCGACCTTACTGTCTTCCATGATTTTAGGTTTGTCACTGAGCATGACGTTTTGGCAGGGCGTGTGTATGGTCACTGTGGGGTCACTGGCTTGCTGGTGGGTAACAAGAGAAAAAAAGCCGACGGTTACGGCGTCGGCTTCTAAAAAGGTTCAATCAGAGTCTTAGTTCGCGAGAAATTGATTGGTTAAGTCTTGGTTCTTAACTTTCGACTTTTAACTCGCGATATTGAGATTCAATTGAAGTTCATAAGGCATCTTCGATAAGCGTCGCTTAAGTTGGCGGCGCGTTCGTTCAATATCATCGACTGCAATGGCTTGTTGGTCGTTGGTATGAATATCAACGTTGATTCTTAGCTCAGGACCAACCTTAGTCACACCCATCAGCTCCAAATCTTGATCCGCTTCTTTGTCTACCGCGACAACGTTCTTATCCACTGCATCACAAATATCTTTGGTCGCCGACATCATAAGTAGTTCGCGCATTGCTTCACGTAACATGTCGAAAGGTACTTTGATGAAGTAGAAAGACATTAGTAACATCATCATAGGGTCGGCATACACTGCGTAAGCCGCAAGAGGTGAAAACGTCATTGACCATGCTACTAAGAAACCAGCGGTTACCGCTACACTCAATAGTGTATCCATCTGCCATTGTTTAGACTCGGCCTGAACCAGCCCTGAAGAGATACGTTTGCTCTTGTTAGCGATGTACCACCAAGCGTAACCACAACCCAACACATTGAAAATACCAAACAAAGTTGCGATAGAAGCATCCACCTCACGACCGCCTGTCATCAAGGCACCAATCGCAGAGTAAAGTGAATAACCAACCACAAGCAGAATCACAACGGCTTTAATGGCAATAACAATCGGTTCGATAATTGCTCGACCAAACGGGAACTCAGTGTCCGAAGGGCGATTGATGTATTTCGAGGCCGCTAGTGACAATAAAGTTAACAGTAAGCTGATAAGAGAATAAACACCGTCAAATACTATGACCAGAGAGCCAACGATAAGACCCAACACCAATCCGCCAATAGCGAAGCCTGATGCTAAAAGGGCTGAGAACAATAGTACTCGATTTTCGTTTTGGCTTTTCCTGTCACACATAATATTTTCCAGATGTTTTTGATAACTTCATTGTTCTAATATTGAGCTAACTTTACAAACTTTATCTGATGATGTTTATATGTCTTATTTAACCAATACATATAAATCCATTAAATTCAGTGGTTTAAGTTGAAAGTCGGGTGTCAATAAAACTGACGTTGAGTGTTTTTTGGGGATGATGTGCAACTGAAATAGGATCGTTTATGATTAATAAAACACATTAGTCGCTAAGGTCTTATTAGTCCTCTAGATTTGGCTGCGACTGCGATGGACAAGGAATGAATCGATATGAAGTTTGACGATATCAATGATAACGAGTTGTGGGCGATTGCTAACCCGATCATGGATAACCTGATGGATGGTTCAACCAAGGTTGATCATGAACAGCACTGTCGAGACTTTACTCAAAGAATGAAAGACATTGTTACGCCAGAATATTTAGAAAAGGTGTGTCACCATTATCAGCACAGTAATGGCTTTTTTGCTGAGCGTGAGCCAGTGGCGATATTCAGACGCTCTGATTCCATCGCCTTTGTCTGGAAGCAAGCTTACACCATCGCAAAAGGCGAGTTTGTCGCCGAAATGGTATTGGTTGAAGAGGATGGACGCTACTTAGTGGATCACGTAATGGTTTTCTAAACGGTTTAGTCTTTGGTTATATCAGAATTAGGCTGCATCAGTCTTAGACCGCAAAAGGCGGCGCAGGCAATAGCTCGCGCCGATCTTATATTGGGAAGATAAAATTAGATATTGGGAAGTTAAAACTAGAAATC
The DNA here is from genome assembly GCF_003050065.1 of Vibrio sp. 10N.286.51.C3. Taxonomy (NCBI): domain Bacteria; kingdom Pseudomonadati; phylum Pseudomonadota; class Gammaproteobacteria; order Vibrionales; family Vibrionaceae; genus Vibrio; species Vibrio sp. 10N.286.51.C3. The sequence continues at coordinate 18,514 of NZ_PIGC01000006.1, forward strand.
AAACAAGTAATCACTCAGCTGATCAGCCAACCAATTCATTCCTGGATGTTCGGCCATGCCAGCCGCAGTAAACATACAGTAGTCTTCTTGAGTCAGGCCATATGTGTGTTTGATCACCGCTAACTCTTGTTCACGTAGCAAGTGACGAATCAATGGTTCTGGCATTACGCCCCAGGCCTCTTCACGTAAAATCGTATCCAACATAAAGTCGAAGCTAGAGAAGCCGATGTAACGGCGCGAGAAGGGCTCAAGTTCAGGGTTATCCTTTTCATTAAGGTAAACCATGGTCGCTTGCATCGAATTTCTCAGTACTTCATCAGACACTCGTCGCATCGCGCTCAAATCATGCCCTTTCTTACAAACAGACATCATTCGAATCTTACCAAGTGGGTTGTAGATAATTCTTGGGTCATCGACACGTTCGTAATCGACGCCAAATGCGAAGTCGACTTGCTGAGTTTCAACTAGGTTAGCTAAATCGCCGCTCGACGCGAGAACGAAGTTGAATGAGGTCGAAGGGTACTTGTTATTGAGAGCGTGCGATAAATCCTGCCACATCTCATCGGGTAATGAGTCATCTCGTGCAATCCAAATCTCCGCGTTAAATTCCCCCGAAACATGCAAGCAGGTTTGTTTGATACGTGCAGCTGTCACTAACAGGCCTTCGCAATCCTTGTAAATCGCTTTGCCTGCTTCAGAAAGTTCAACGTGGTTTCCGCTACGTACAAACAACTCGACATCTAACTCTTTTTCCAAGGCTTTAATCGACATGCTAAGTTTGGTTCGGTTGCATTCTAACTGGCGTGCAGCTTCAGACACTGATCCTAAATCAGCAACGGAACAAAAGGCTTGGACTTGAGAAAGGTTCATTTCATTTCCATATTAAGCGGGGGGCTGGTGCATATTATCTGAATATTGTGCTGACTATCTTAGAAATAGTCCATCTTTGCATGATAACTCTATGACGAATTGACTAATTTGGTTTACTCTGGGGGGGTTCCGAACCTACAAGAAGTAAAGATGGAGGCCATGATGGCGAAACAATGGGACGAGTACGCCGTTGATTGGGATAAAGATCCCGCGACCGCAGTATTCGCACAGTCCGTATTTGACCAGTTGACACAGCTCGTTGATTTAAACGGAACCCGTGTCCTTGATTTTGGTTGTGGTACAGGACTACTCAGCCAGAAAATATCTCCTTTAGCAAAAGAGATCATCGCACTCGACATCTCCGAAGGGATGATTGAAGAGTTAGATAAGAAAGAGCTACCTAACGTTGAACCGGTTGTTGATATTTTATCGCGCGGACTAGCAGCGCAGCATCCAGCATTCAGAAACCAGTTTGACCTAGTGGTCGCTTCTTCGGTGTGTGGTTTTATCCCTAACCTACAAGACACAGTCAGTCTGATTTACACGTTGCTTGAAAATGATGGCACGTTTGTACACTGGGATTGGTACTTAGAAAACGGCAGTGAAGACTATGGCGTAAGCCAACAGCGCTCAGAGAATGTCTTGAGTGCAGCGGGCTTTGCAGTGGTTGAAGTCTCTACACCATTCTCGGTTGATACACCACAAGGTGAGTTAAAAGTGCTGATGGGTGTTGGACGTAAACAAGTACTTCCTCACCTGTAATTACTGCATCATGTGTAATTAAGAGTATTGCCTTTAGCTAACTCTGACAGCGCTAACCTAAATAACGAAACCCACATTAACGGCCTTAAAGCCAGTTATGTGGGTTTTTCTATTTTTACGGCTTCGTGTTTTAAACGGACTATTCCTAGTGTCTTAATGCCGGCTAACTTCAAGTATCTAATTTCCATTTTGGAAAAACAGTCTTGCATACATTTCATTAGTGGAAATGTAACGGTGAGATATAAAATAAGTCCATAACAATTTTAAGGGTTTAATCATGAGCCACCAATCTGCGTCATCTACTTCTTCACCACTTTCAGAGCAACAACAACGCTTTAGCAATATCATTTCAGATGCCAATCTGTCTCCAAAACAGAAATCGAGTTATCTTGCCTTAGAAGCTGAAGCTAGCCTACCGTACATGCCGGTAAGCAATGAAGTAGAGCAAGCCTTACAACAAGGTGTGCTATGTGACATGTTTGAAGGTCACGCCCCATTTAAGCCGCGCTATGTGCTTCCCGATTATTCTAAATACTTACATCAAGGCTCAAAGTATTTAGAGCTTAGCGCGGCAACTAATTTCGACGAAGCATTGAACATGCTAACCATCCTTTATCATCACGTTCCGTCAGTGACTTCCATTCCGGTTTACTTAGGTCAACTGGACGATGTGTTGATGCCTTTCGTGGGCGACTTAACGGAAGAGCAGGTTTATCAAAAGCTTAAGCTGTTCTGGATTATGTTGGATCGCACACTACCAGATGCCTTCATGCATGTGAATATCGGACCGACAGACAACATTATCTGCCGTACGATTTTACGTGTCGATGCTGAGCTCAAGCAGATCGCACCTAACTTAACCTTTATGTACGACCCTGCAGTGACGCCTGATGATCTGTTGCGTCATGCAGCAAGCAACATTTGTGAATGCAGCAAGCCACATATCGCCAACTATCCAGCACATGCCGCAGCGTATGGTGATAAGCGTTTTGGAATCGTGAGTTGCTACAACTCTCTACCTTTGGCGGGTGGTTCAAATACGCTAGTACGTATGAACCTGAAACAAGTGGCGTTAAAGTCTGAGGACAGTGTCGATTTCTTACAACAAGTATTGCCGAACTACAGTAGCATCATGGTTGAGTTGATGAACGCTCGTAGCCGCTTCTTACATGAAGAGTCTAACTTCTTCGAAGGCTTCTTAACTCAAGAAGGTTTGATTGAAGAAGATCGCTTTGCGCCAATGTTTGGTATTTACGGCATGGCTGAAGCCGTCAACATCTTGATGGAAAAAGAGGGTAAAGCAGGGCGCTATGGTCATGATGAACAAGCTAACCAACTTGGGCATCGCATCTCTGAAAAACTGGCTGAGGTCGTTGAGAACTCAGAAGTGAAATATGGGCTAGAAGGCAAGGCTTTACTACATGCTCAAGGCGGTATTAGCCTAGATGAAGATGTGACTCCAGGTGTGCGTATTCCTTATGGAACAGAACCTGATCCTGTCTCTTACGTGCGTGCTACTGCGGGTCACCACAAGTTCTATACCTCAGGTATCAGCGACATTCTGACCATCGATGAAACAGTGAAATCTAACCCAGAAGCGATGTTTAACTTGTGCAAAGGCGCAATCCAAGCTGGTTACCGTGAGTTTACCGCTAACGTTGCATCGAACGACTTAGTTCGTGTGACGGGCTATATGATTAAACTGTCAGACATTGCTAAATACGACGAGCAAGGTTCGCGTACTAACACGACTTTCTTGGGAGCTGAAGCAGCGAAGAATACGGGCATTTTAGAACGTAAACCGCGCGTCGCGAGCTTAGAGATGTCGCCAACGTACGAATAGCGCTTTAATCTAACTATACCCATAACCAAACAATACAAATTATGAAAGTTTCTGATCTAACAACTCAAATGGCTAGGGTTAAAAATAATAAGACAGAAAAACAAACGAAGGTCAGCCGTGTGCTGACCTTTTCTTGTGTTGATGGCCCGGGAAATCGTTTAGTACTGTTCTTACAGGGGTGTAATTTCGATTGTATAACCTGTCACAACCCACACACCATTAATCACTGCAACCACTGTGGAGACTGCATCAGCGGGTGTCCAAGCGATGCTCTAAGCATGGTTGATGGCCAAGTGAAGTGGGACCCAGCAGCCTGCACCAACTGCGATCAGTGCATTGATATCTGCGATCACAAGTCGAGCCCGAAAATTACCACAATGACGGTCTCGGAAGTACTTGAACTCGTTAGGCATAATCAGTTTTTCTTAAGTGGCATCACCGTTTCTGGCGGTGAAGCGACCATGCAACTGCCGTTTATCATCGAACTGTTTGAAGCAATTAAAAGTGATCCACAGTTAGCGCATCTCACGTGCTTTATTGATAGTAATGGTTCGCTGTCACTGCAAGGGTGGGAGCGAATATTGCCTTATCTTGATGGTGCGATGATTGACCTAAAATCATGGCAATCGGAAACACATCAATGGTTAGTAGGCAGAGGCAACCATAGGGTGTTTGAAACCATTAACTACTTAGCAGATAAAGGAAAACTGCACGAAGTTAGGTTGCTGCATATTCCGAATAAAAGCGACCTTGAAGATGAAATTGAACAGGTGGGGCGTTACTTGAAGATTCTACCAAGTGATGTTCGAATTCGACTGAATGCGTTTCAACATCATGGTGTGATTGGCGAAGCGTTAGATTGGCCGAAATGCACCGAACAGCAGATGCAGAGCTTTCACGATAAGCTCTACACGATAGTTCAAAGACCTATGCAAACGCCTGAGGTCTATACCTAGCTTTTAAATTGTTTAGACGCTCAGCCAGGCTTAAAACAACGTTAAATCATTAAAAGGATTAAGCTTCTAAGAACAAGTCGCGCAACCATTTGATGGCCTGATCATTCATATTTGGCTTGTTCCACACTAAGCTATACGCCACCTTGCCGTAATCAAAAGGCAAGGGTTTGCTCACTAAGCCCTGAGCTTGCTTTGCATGCTTAACCCACTGCTTCGAACAAGTGAACAGGAAGGGAGTATGATGACAAAGTACAGCCGCAGCCCCAAAGTCCGCGACCGATATGGCCATTTCTCTAGGTTTGTGACGTTGTACCAAGCTTTGCTCAAAGTAAGGTTGAGACAGTTCGTTATCTAAAATCCCAATGTGCTTGTAATCTAGGTAGCCTTCCACGGTCAGTTCTTGCTGAGCAAGAGGGTGGTGTGCGCCCATCAAACAAACCATCTCGTCAGGAAGAATTGTTTCCCAAACCAGCTCTTTGTTGTCGGTCGGCGGCTGAGATATATCATGGGGCAACAGGATCAAGTTCACCTTGCCGCTAAGCAAAGCATCGAAGCCGAGCTGTTGTTTCGAATAGATGTTGAGTTTGGCGTTTGGTGCGAGTTCGGTGGTGATTCGACTTATCTTTGAGGCAAAGACTTCGAAGGTACTTTCGCGCATCGAAAGAGAAAAACTGCCTTGGTACTCTTGAGGGCTAAAACTCTTCTGATGGAGCAATCCATTCATGCTAGAAAGAATCGCGTGAACCGTTGGTGCGACTTGAAGCGCAAAGGGAGTCGGGATGAGCTTGGTCCCATCTCGGTAGAACAGTTCGTCATTTAAGATGCTACGTAGCTGAGACAGAGTTTTACTCACACTCGAAGGGCTGACACAAAGCTGCTCAGACGTTTGAGTAACACTGTGGGTGTTCAGCATAATATGCAGCGCAGTGAGGTGCTTAAGGCTCACTCTCGATAAGTGTAAGTAATCCATGTGTGACTCACGTATTCAGGTTGGCTTGTGATTTTGCATGAATGACAAAAACGATCAAGCCAAATCGGATTAAGGTTATTTGCGAGCCAGCTTATGGTGAGCTCGTGAAAAGTGGCCTGCACAGAATGCACCGACAATCGATAACTCGCCAGCCAAACACAGCGCAGCACACACTTCGGCTAAGGCTTGTGATTTACCATTACCGTGTAGTCCTAACAAATCGAGACATGCTTTTTGGCTTGGTAACCCAGTACCGCCGCCGACAGTCCCTAACATCAGGTTAGGTAGGGTCACGCTCGTGTATAAACCGCCTTCTTTGTTGAGTTCCATACGAGTCATACCAATCGCAGACTCAGCAACACACGCTGCGTCTTGGCCACAAGCAATGTAGAGCGCTGCTAGTGCATTCGCGTAGTGGGCATTGATACCAATCGTACCGCTCAGAGCGCCGCCGACAGTGGTCATCTGGCCAAACTGAACCATCTTCTCTGGTGTGGTGTGAAGGTACTTAGCAACAAGCTCAGCAGAAATGTTTACTTCGGCTGTTACCTTTTTGCCACGAACGCTGCGTAAGGTTTGGGTATTGGCTTTTTTGTCGCCCGATAAGTTGCCATCAAGAAAAGCATGGTCAGGCTGAACTGGTGTATTTTCAATGATGTATTCAAACACAGCATTAGTTGCGATGGTTACCATGTTCTGACCAGAAGCGTCTCCAGTTAGAAATTCAAACACCAAGTAGACATGGTTGCCTTCGATGTTGATGTTGATGTCGGTAAGCTTGCCGTGTGAGGTTGTTGATTCTGCCAAGATCTTGAATTGGTCATATTGAGTCACAGCCCAAGCCACAAACTGCCCAGCTTCAACTAATCCTTGGAATGCGAAACCAGGAGTACGCGTTACACCTTCATTGAGCAACATAGCACTTGCGCCACCACAAGCCGTAATCAGTTTGGAACCACGATTGTAAGAGGCGACAAGCGCTGCCTCTGTGGTTGCGAGTGGTACGAGGTAATCGCCCTTAGCAAATAAGCCATTGACTCTTAATGGGCCAGAGACACCGACAGGCACTTTAACCGTGCCAATGAAGTGTTCGATGTTTTTTTCATAAGCTTGAATCTGACTTTCGGTATGGGAGTCGAGTAGCTCTTTTTGTGATTCTGAGTTATCGAGAGCAGTCCAACGGCGTGTGAGATTCTTTTCTGTCAGGTAGGGGCTAGGTGTCAGTTTATTTACTGGCTTTTCAAAATGAGGTTGAAGCTTTTTTTCTAATTCGTCTGCGGAGATGTCGCCTCCTAAAATAGAAACATAGTCACGGCGATGCAGATTTAGTTTTGGCATAAATAGTATGAAGTAAAGTTTGTGCAGAAAATTGGTTTGCGCTGATTCTACCGAGTAATAAACCAGAAACAAGCGCCTGATATAATGAGTTACAGTTTGTGTGGTTGTTGAAGCAAAAAGCAGCAAAGTTTCGCAAAATATAGGCTGTATTTGAGTGTAATTTAGATATGAATGTCGAGAAGGCTACCGATGGCTTCGTTTTGACGATCAACCACACTCGCACCAACGCGGTTGTAACTTGCACTTTGTGTCAGTTTAATCAAGGAATCGGTTGAGGATGAAGCGGGTTCAGGTTCTTTATCTTTAAAGGAAATGGATTGTTCAGGCTCTATTTGATTAAAGCTGAGATCGCTAACTTGGAAAGTGTCGTCGGATTCTAAAGAGTGTTTGGAGGCTTGGTTGAGCTCGATTGCAGCTTCTTCAGCCATGTTAGTTGACTGCTGAATAATCGCGTAACCAGATTGAATACCAGATATCGACATAGCAGAACCTTTTATTGACGTATGAAATGAGTCTAGGCGGACGATATTTTGAGCGCAATGGTGAACAGATGAAATTTACGGTGAAAATGTGAACTTAAGCTAAAATAGTGATGTCTGTCTATTAACTGAACAGGTCATTTAGCGCGTTTAACTCTTCTTCAGTAAGCAAACAAGGCTTCTCCGTTTCAAGGTTGCCGTCGATTTCACCTTGAAGTGCTTTTAATTGCTGTGGACTAAGAAGCTGTATTTGCTGCTTAAATGCTTCAAATTGCTGTGTGTTCATAATGTGACCTTAGTTCAAATCCATATGCTCTATAGAGCATAGCCTACTGATACAGGAAATCAAACAAGATTAATCGAATATTAAATGGTGTTTGAAATTTCCTGAAACTAAGACAACTATAAATTCCTGTGGTCGTTTTTTGTCCGAGAAATGTTAGGCAAAGTTAAGGCTTGGTCAATCAAAGTCAGAGAATTCCTACAATGTAAAAACTCCTGTAACCCTTGTGGCATAAGGGTAGGCAAGTAATTGCTCTACCCAGTTTGGGGTATGGGTAAAGCAATGTATAAATACGGCTGGTGATCAAAAGGTGAGCGATTGGCGTTATCTTTTTGTTTTTACAGTATTTTGTTTGTTAATCATGAAGCTTCTGTTTCAAACGGTTTATCGATCTTAACCTTGACTGCAAACTTGGTCGCTAAGGTATGCAGTTCTGGAAGCATTCGATAAATCAAATGGAGCTGCTGTAGAACCATTCTGACAGAACTCTCATCTTCTTCTCGCCACTCACTCAGACGTTTATCCAGTTCAGGGTCATAAGCGTTTTTCACTTCACACTGTTCTTGATGAGAATAGAGTTGATCATTTAGAGCGTCTAGATGCTCGTGGATTACTCTGTGCGCATCTAACACCAGTTTGTGTGTCGCCTCATCATCAATACGTGTTCTGTGAGCCCCCAGAGCCGAAATATAGCTGAGTAGAGCGTGGTTGAGTGTTAGGAATCGGAAGCTCTCATCTTCAGAAGTACGGTACTTACCGGGTTCAACCAGCATGCTACTGATAGCGGCAGTTAGGTTTGCATCATTATTATGGGCACTACGACGAGCGATACGATAATTGAGGCTGTCTTTCTTACCGACACGGTATTGACCAATGATCTGAGCGAGATAATTCTTATTGGAATCGAGCGCATCCGCCATCACTTTGTGCAGTCGCTTCGATTGCCAATCCGGTAATACGTAAATGACCGCAAGTACGGCGAGGGCACAACCAATAAAGGTATCCGCTAGTCTTGGTAACACCACCGCGTAGCCTTCTCCTAATTGGTTAAAGCAGAAGAGCACAAGCAGTGTGATAAAACCGGTCGCGAAGCCGTAGTTATTGATTCGGAAAGCAAAGAACATCACGCCACTGATCACAATGAACACCAATTGGCTTTCTTGGGAAGGAAAGAAAGTCAGTAGCGGTACGCCAACCAATAGGCCTGCCACAGTACCAATAACACGGGCGGTCAGCTTCTGGCGGGTTGCGCTGTAGTTTGGCTGGCAAACAAACAGTGTTGTTAGCAGGATCCAGTAACCACGCTCAATATTAAACCCTTGGATGATTCCGTAGCCGAGTGTCAGCGTGATCGCCATACGAATCGCATGACGAAACAGCATAGAGTCGGTATGCAGATTGGCTTTGATTTTGTGCCACATTGCCGTCAACGTGTGTGGGTTGGTGTCGTCTAATACACCTTCTTCAATCTTCTCTGCGTCTGGGTTACTGATATTCGATAGCTGTTTTTCAACCGTTGCCAGGTTATTGAATAAGTAATCCAATTGGTTTAACAGCGATTTCCACTCGGGCTTGTTCTGTTGGTGTAGATGGTTAAGTGAAGACATCAGCTCATCAAGTGCCAGTACAGATTTGTCACCATGCTGGTATTCAGCGCCCACTTTCAATGAGCTCGCCACTTCTTTACAAGCTGTGGCTTGGGCTTCCAGTAGATACTTAAATCGGAACAACACGTCAGAACGTTCAAAGTGCTTTGCCAGTTCTTGATAACGATAATGGCTTGAACTTACGCGTTCATGAATATCTTGTGCGATGAAGTAGGTATTAAGAAATCGGTCACTTGGTCCATCAATGTGTCCGCGTTTAGAGCGATTAAGCAGTGTCGCTTTACACATGTTGAGTGCATTAACGGTACTCGCGTTGAGTTTGGCTTCAATGATTCGGTGTGGTTGGGGAATCAAGTCTGAAACGGGGTAGAAGAGTTCCGCTTTTGAATCGATGTAATTACCGATTTGATCGAATACCGTGGCTAAGTTTTGCTGCACAGGTTGCATTGGCCACACTATCTGCCAAATCATCGACATGAAGTAGTACCAAGCGGCACCAGTTAACAGTAGAAGCGGTTGAAACCAAAGGTTGGTGCTCTCATGGGCACCGAGCATGGTATAGATGGCAACTAAGAGAGAACCAAACGCGATACTCGCGTATTTAGGGCCAATTGCCCCGAGAATGATAAAGGAGAAAGTTGAAACAAAAAGCCCTATCGCAAACAGCCAAGGCGTATTGAAGAGAAGCTCAATAGAGAAAGCCGCAACCGCGAAACAGATAAAGGTCAGCGTAAGTGCTTTTAAGCGTCCGGTAAAGCTGTCATCGCTTTCCGCAAGAGCCGCTGCAATAACGCCTAAGATCAAAGGCGTGATCAGTGTGTTTTGTCCATAATACCAAGCAGGCACCACCACACCGAGCAGAGTGATGAGAATTAATACGCTGTAATTTATGGTTTTATTCGCCCAATAGAGGCGTAATTTGGCTGAAAAGTCCACAGTCGCTCACTTGACACACTAAAAACCATAATCCTAACAGAAATCAAGCACAAGAATTTGATACTTATCCATAATTGCCCGTAGGTGGTCATGAAAGCGTCGATAAGATATGAGATATTATTAATTCTCATTGCATCATGATATAAATTCAATATTCCCAATTAAGAGCACACTCCAATGCAGCTAAGCGCTAACAAGACTGCACAGTTTTTTATTCAAAATGAATATCATCAGGTTGAACTTGATGGTCCACGCTTGCTGTTATCTTCAGTAGGCAGTGAAGAGCGTATCCCGTTTACTATTTGGAGTGGCAAGATCGCGATCAAACGCGGATTGTTTTGGGGCTCGCTACAATTTTTTGCTAATCAACAGGACGGAACACAGCGCAGTTGGTTAGTACAAGGCCTACCTTGGGATCAATGCCGTCAATTTGCACGCGCATCGGTTGCTGCTTATCAGAAGTGGCATGACACACAATGTGAACAACTAGCTGAGCACGTTCCTCAATGGGAAACCGAATTAACGCGTCTTGAGCAGCTACCAGCCTTTCTAGCGCATTCTAAAGTTAAGACTTGGGTCGATATGGTCAACTCAGGTCTAGAAAACATGACCATGACCCTTGAGGAAGCGGCGCAACGCATGCCAAATCGCATTGCTCGCATGCAGCCATGGTTGTCTGAAACGGAAATCAAGCAAGCTGAAAGAAATCAGCAATGGCTAGAGACCGAGCGAAAAAACTGGGAAGTATTGTTCGCTCAATGTGAATCGTCCCCACTGAACTTATCGCAACAATATGCGGTGTTGATGAATGATGATCACAACCTTATTTTAGCGGGTGCAGGCTCGGGTAAAACCAGTGTTCTAACTGCTCGCGTCGCGTATTTACTGCAAAGCCATCAAGCTCAAGCAGAAGAGATGTTATTGCTCGCCTTTGGCCGAGAAGCAGCTGAAGAGATGAAACAGCGCCTCGACAGTAAAATTGGTTTATCAGCAGAGAAGGTACAAGTCAGTACTTTCCACCAGTTGGGTTTAAAGATCCTTAATCAGGTTGAGCCGGAACGCGTGGTTATTTCTCCGTTAGCACTCGATGACAATCAACGCCAAGCATGGTGCATTGATTGGTTGAAAAAGCATTGGATGACGCCGACCAACTTCAAACGCTGGCAGAAGCACTTATCTAAATGGCCAATTGCTTATTTAACCGGTGATGACGAGCTTGGTAGTCATGTTTCAAACCTTAAACTTATTGGTTGGCTTGAAAAGCAGCTTGAACAGTTGAATGCGTCGGGCTTAACCAAAAAAGAAGTACAGCAACAGCTGATTGATCACCGAGACTATACACGTCTTAACAGTGAGCTTTCACTGTGTTGGCCATGTGTGACAGCGTGGCAAAAAGAATTGAAAGAACAGAATCATATCGACTTCTCAACCATGATCAGCCGAGCGACTCAGTATATTGAAAAGGGCAAGTTTATCTCGCCTTGGAAGTTCATCATGATCGATGAGTATCAAGATATCTCGCCAGATCGTCTTGCCTTGGTTGAGGCGCTTTGCAATCAGTCTAAAGCCGAGCACCAAGCCTCTATTTTTGCTGTAGGTGATGACTGGCAGTCAATCTACCAATTTGCAGGCGCCGATGTGGATCTCACGACCGGCTTTAAAGACCGCTTTGAGAGCTCGACGATTCATCACCTAGATACCACTTATCGCTTTAACAATCAGTTAGGTGCAGTTGCCAATCGCTTTGTACAAGAAAACCCAATTCAGATTCCGAAAGAACTGAACAGCTTCAAGCAACAGAAGCAGAAGGCGGTGTACAGTGCGCCAAGCAAAGAAGTTGAGAAGATCCTCGACCAATTGAACCGCCAATCTAAAGGCAAAACCAATAAGTCTGTACTGCTACTTGGACGTAACCATTACCACAAACCAGAGTTGTTGGAAGACTGGAAGAAGATCTTCACCTCCATTGATATCAAGTTCATGACTTGCCACGCGAGTAAGGGTAAAGAAGCGGACTTTGTGATTATTCTTTGTGTTGACGAAGGACAGTTCCCGACCAAGAAGAAACAGCTGCATATTGATGGCGCATTGACTGAATCATCAGACGCGTTCCCTTATGCGGAAGAGCGTCGTTTGTTCTATGTAGCAATGACGCGGGCAAAAGAGAAAGTATGGATTACGCACAGCGGTGACGGTTCTGGCTTTGTGCAAGAGCTGCATGGTTCTGATTACCCCGTTGTTCGTAAAAAGTGATGTTACCTGACGTGATTGTCTAATATTAGATCTTCAAGCCCTGCCTTAATATCACAAGGCAGACGCATAAAGCAGAAGGAGTTTGCTATGGAACACGGCTCTATTAACTACATTGAATTTGCTGCGAAAGACATCGCAGCAACTAAGGCGTTCTTCAGCCAAGTGTTTGGTTGGCGCTTCGAAGACTATGGCCCTGAGTATTCTGCTTTTGAAGGTAAAGGCTTAATGGGCGGCTTCTATTTGGCGGATCTGGCATCGAATACGGATAACGGCGCAGCGCTGATGGTTTTCTATAGCCAAGATCTTGAGCAAACTGAACGTGACGTGATGGATGCTGGTGGACAGGTAAACCGTGAGATATTCAGTTTCTCTGGTGGTAGGCGCTTCCATTTTAGAGAGCCAAGTGGCAACGAAATGGCAGTGTGGAGTGACAAGTAGTCCATATCCCTATATTCAGACGAACAAAAAGCCTGCGATTGTGCAGGCTTTTTAGTATGTAACGTATGATTCAGTCAAACTAAGCGTTAAGTACGTTCAGCAAGATACGCTTCGTAATCTGGGATTTCGATGATCACTTCTTCTTCAAGCAGTGAAGAGTTAAATAGGAAGTTAGCGGTAGCGCGGTTGGTTGCCACAGGAATGTTCCAAACACTTGCGATACGAAGCAGTGCTTTTACATCTGGGTCGTGTGGTACAGCATTAAGTGGATCCCAGAAGAAAATCAGCATATCGATCTTGCCTTCAGAGATAAGCGCGCCAAGTTGTTGGTCACCGCCCATAGGACCACTAATCATGCTCTTGATTGCCAAGCCCGTCTCTTTACTCAGTAGAGAACCTGTTGTGCCCGTTGCGTAAAGGAAGTGCTTTTGTAGTTTTTCTTTGTTCTCTTTAACCCATCTTAGTAGCTCAGGTTTGAAGTGGTCATGAGCGACCAAAGCGATATGCTTGTGCGTTGGCATAGTGCGCGTCGTTTTTTGCATGAATGTTCCCTAAATTGTTGTTTCGTTTTTATTGTTTTGAGTTCTTCAGCCAATATAGCACTAAGGATTCACACTGAATACCGGACGAAACTCAGAAGGTGACAATGAGTCGGCGATAATTTGATCTTTGAGTGTTGCTGGTGTCAGCGCTTCGATAATTGGTGCGCTGTGTTGCTCGTAAGATCGGCCGCGTAAGTAACTGGTGGCTTGTTTTACCGACAAGCGACCTTGCTCAACCATTTTATCTGTTGGTGCAAAAAGTACCTTGTTACGAAGTAAACCACGGTAGGTTCCGTGACTTAAGTAACTCGAAATTAACCCAATCTCTTCTGTTTTATCGGCCGCTCGTAGCTCACTGATCGCTGCTTCAATCGCGACGGCACTTCCCACAATATATTTAATACCCGGCTGCTCAATGACTTGCTGTACTAGGTTTCTCTGTAGTTCTTTATCGTTATCTGCCCAATAGCTGATCGCAATTTTGATATCGCTCGACTTGATCGCATCATAAAAGCCAAGTGCAACAGGCTTTGTACCGCCACTTGCTTGAGGGCCAAGTAGCAGGGCGATAGGCGTTTCGCCGGATCCCTTTGGGTGTCTCTTTGACAAAAACTCGCCGACTTGAAACCCCATTTGATACCAGTCGACACCGACGGTGCCTTTCAATACCTTTTGTTGCTCTTCATTGACGGTTAACTCATTGACCGTCGCAAACACAGGCGTTGAGCCAACCCAATCAGTAAGGTTGTCATGGTAAGCATCAGGTGAAACTGTGCCAAGAATAATGGCATCGGCTCCCCATTGTGTGCAAAGTACCAGTTGTGAGGCTTGTTTGGCCACGTTGGGGTAACCGCCAGCTTCCAAAACTCTTAGTTCCACTTGCTGCTTTTCTGCTTCAGAGATCATTCCATAGTTTACCGACAACCAATAAGAGTCTTTGAGGTGCGGATAAATGGCACAAATTTTCTCTTTGTGTGATGTGGCTTCGGCGGGTTTTATTGGGCTCAAAGGCTCGCTAGCACTTGCGACAGTAGTCACTGAGGCCAATAGTGAGAAAAGAATTTTTGAAGCGAAAGATCTAGATAGCATGAATTGCCGTTTTATTGGTTTTAGATAAGAAACACTGCAAAATATAGCGTATTCTGCATGGGTAAAGAAGAACGTTTTAAGGTTTAGAGTTTATGTTGTTAGCTTCAGCGAGTATTGGACGCAAGCTGCTGGCCTCATTCTTAGTGATGGCACTGTTGGTTCTATTGTCTGCATTGATTGGTGTTTCTGGTTTTAGCTTTGTAGCAAAAACCGAAAGAAACGTCGTTGATTCGGCGCTTCCTGCCATGATCGAAGCTCGTCAGGTTTCTGAGTTGAGTAACCGTATTATTTCGTCAGTACAAACGCTTTCTAATGCGAGAAATGAAGCAGAAAGAAAAGAGGCTGGCACAGTACTATTCGATCAACTTGAGTCACTTCTTCAGCATATCAAAGATCTTGGTGTCGATAGTTTCGATTCTCAACTTCTTAATAAACTCGAAAATAATGTTCAAAGCGTTATTAACACACTGGCTGAGTTGGGTGTGTCGGTTGAGCGTAAGCTTTGGTTAAACAAAGAGCTGTCGTCTCGTGTCGAAGAGATGCGCTTACTTGCCGAAGAGCTAGAGCAGCTGACACGAACCCAAGTTTTGAACACGGCCACCATTGCGGTTGCTAACGTCACGCATATTTATGACCTGCTAGAAACCAAAGAGACGGATAAAGCCTACCAAGCCTTAGATGCGCTTGTAGAGGTTGACCTTGATTTGTCTGAGCGCCTACACGAATTGCATTTGCTGGCGTTCAAAATGCTTAACCAAATTGAAGAAACGCAAACCGTTACCAACGTAGAACGTATTCATCAAATCCAATCTGAGTTTGATTCCAATCTAAGAATCATGGCACGCCGCGTTAAAGCGGTCGAAGATCCTACTCGTTCAGCGCAGATGTCTCAGCTTCTTGAAGAGCTCAGAAAACGCCAAGTCGTGTTCGATATTTCGTTAGAACAATATGAGAACACCAAAAAGTCAGAGTTTCTGATGCAAAATACCTTAGAGTTGTTCTCTCAATTGAATACAACAGTTAACCAACTGGTTGATGATTCAAACCGAAGCACCAAAAAAGCGGTTGATGAGCTGACCAGCACGTTGAATCTTGCTCAATGGTCACTGTCTGTGATTTCGGTGATTGGTTTGGTTATCGTCGCATTTATCGTGTGGCGTGTGGTGTATATCTCGGTTGTGAAACGTCTTACTGAATACTCATCGGCTTTGATGTCTATCGCACAAGGTCGCCTGAATATTGATATCTCGGTTAAGGGTAATGATGAGTTGGCTCATATGGGCGAGGCGATCATCACTGCCAGAAATACCGCGCAGGCGCTGCAAGTGGTTGCGGTGGGTGAAGCAAAGGCGAAACGCGAACTTGAAGAGCACAAAGAACACTTAGAAGAGTTGGTCACAGACCGAACCTATCAGCTGCAGAAGACCAATGAGAAGCTGAATGTCGAGGTGGGCAATCACGCGAAAGCTCGCAACGCCGCAGAACAAGCAAGCCGAGCGAAATCCGCTTTTCTTGCGACGATGAGTCATGAAATACGAACACCGATGAACGGTGTGTTAGGTACCGCAAGATTGCTCAAAGATACCGGGCTAGATCCGTTGCAATCAGGCTACGCTGACATCATTAACCGCAGCGGTAAGAACCTACTCGCGATTTTGAATGATGTGTTGGATTATTCCAAGATAGAAGCGGGACATTTAGAAATACGTACAGCTTCGTTTGATCTCCATCAGATGGTTCAAGACACCTACCAATTAATGGAAGGGCGAGCTGCTGAGAAGAAGCTAAATTTTGATTTCCATATCGAAAGTGATGTTCAACGCTATTGGCGTGGCGACGTAACACGAATCAGCCAAATCTTAAATAACTTGGTCGGCAATGCGATTAAGTTTACTGAAAGTGGTTCGGTCGATATCTTCATTAGCTTAGATGTCGAAGATGAAAATCGCGTCATGTTTGAAGTGTCAGATACCGGTGTCGGTATTGATGCAAGTGAACAGGTGTGTTTGTTTGATGCCTTTACTCAAACCGACAGCGGTCGCAACAAAACCGGTGGCACAGGGCTTGGATTGGCGATCAGTAAAAGCATCATGTTGGCAATGAATGGGGATATTGGCGTTCATTCGGAAGAAGGCGAGGGCAGTCAGTTTTGGTTCTCATTGCCACTTGAAGTAGGTGAGAAAATTGAAACGAAAGCAACGGTCATTGAAGCTTGCATCCGAGCGAAGGTCATTCTGATTGAAGACAACCCTGTGAACTGTATTGTTGCCGAAGGCTTTTTGAATAACCTGGGGCACGATGTTGTGATAGCGACAACTGGACAAGAAGCGAGAGCCATATTCAGTGAGCAAGAGTTTGATATTGCGCTGGTGGACATTAACTTACCGGACTGTGATGGCGTCGAGCTAATTCAACAACTCAAAGAAGATGCGCTCCAACATGAGCAAAGTGCCACGCGTAAAGTACCACCTATGATTGCAGTATCAGCTCACGTATTCAATGAGGAAGTCGAGAGTTATTTAGCCTCAGGGTTTGATGGTTTCTTGCCTAAACCGCTAGAAAAGGAAGCACTTTCTCAGCTCATCGTTGCTCAACTCGATGGTAAAAAACTATTGTTGCCACAGCCCGATCCAAATGATGCTGTGTGTAAGCAAAATGGTAACCGTGTTATTAAGGGGAACAGTGATGAATTGTACTCGACACAGATGGTTGAACTTTTGGCTAAGCACACTACTATAACTGACTCTCAAGATGAAGGAGACGCTCCGGTGAAACTGATTGATTCCAAAGTGATAGAGGGTGACCTATCGATTCTTGGTTTAGAGAAAATGAAGCAAATCGTTGTGCTTTTCGAGGAGAGCAGCAACCTTACTTTGAATGAATTAGTCGAGGCGAGTGAAGCCGATAATGGACGAGAAGTGAAGTCTTTGGCGCACAAGCTTAAAGGATCTGCAGGTAGCTTGGGTTTATCAGCACTGTACAGTTTATGTCAGAGCATTGAAGCAAGTGAAGCCCCATTACTGCAGTACAGAGATAACGACCAAGCTTTATCTGAATTGGTTAAAGATTCGTTAGAGGCTCTCCTCCCTTATGTTTCTGCTTAATGGTGTAAGTTTGTTTTAAGCAATACCCAATCAGCAAGACCAACAAAAAATCCTCTGTACGAATATCGTCAGAGGATTTTTTATATCGAGCAAGTGAGCCTTCTTTCAGAACGACTAGCCTCTTAAAACTAATCTCTCCCAAGAGCTAGAACTAAAACCAAGGCTTATTACTTATTATCTATTTTCAAAGCGGTTGTAATCCAACAAACCAAACTCAATTGGTTGGTCTTGTTGATACCAACGATGCACTCGGTCACTGAATGGCCAGAACTCGCTAGAACTGCGTCGTACCGCAAACTTGTCTAGCAAGGCCACGTAGTCTTCTTCTGTGTTTAAGCTTTGTAGCGCTTTAACCAGAGTCGGAATCTCATTCTCAGTTAATGACAGGTAAGCCGCAGGGTAGCTACCGACAACGCCTCGTATGAGCGTAAGGTCATCATTGGCATAATCGCGGTTACCTTCTTCATTAAAAAGGCTAGAAATGTTGCTGTGAGCGTTATTGTGAATCATGGTGAACAGCTGCTCTTCGCCGTTTTCGCCTTCAATCATGATCATGACTAATTGAGGTACATGACGTAGGCCTTCTCCCTTAATCAAATTCACTTGATTAAGCAGTGCTTCATTCTTTTTACCAAAACCTGTTTCAACAATATCAAAGCGATTATCGAGGACAGGTGCGAGCTTATCTTTGATCATGTTAAGCAGTTCATGCTTAGGATCGGCCGTTTTGTAAACCACACTGGTTGGTTGTTCAAAAGGTGCAATATTACGCTGCAAGTAGTCGCTCAATTGTGTGCTTTGGTTTTTATACCAACTTGAGTGTTCAATATGTCGCACGTCTTTAGGAAGAAGGGTTAAGAAATTACTCTCACCTTCAAGGCGTAAGAAGTCCATGAACATGCGTGTAATCAGTTGGTGGCCAAAGTTACCGTAGACATCGAAGCCTGCGACGAGAAGATAATGAATGCGTTCTAAAAGAGCATAATCAAGAATCCATGCCGTCTTAGGTTGCGTGCCAACTAACCCTTGCACAACAGATGCGCTATCAAAATGTCTAAAGATGGTGAGGGCTGCATTTGGGTTGACGCCATCGCCATCCCAAATGATGTCAGTGTCCAGGTTTACGCCACTTTCAAACCATTGGTTGGTGAAGTCTGATTTGGCATTTAGGTATCGTGCTTGTTGCTTCGCGTATCTTACCCAATTAGTGACAGGAACCGTATTGCTGTCTAGCTCACTAGGTAGCTTTAAGTTTTTCTTTTGGCTCGCGTAGAAGGCGTTTATTTCTGGTAAGTCGGCTTTCTCGGGGTCAATGAAGAAAATCCAAAAACGATCGTTAATCACGTTTAGAGCAAGTTGACCTCGACACACTGGCCCTTTGATAAAGGCCATGATGGTGTTTTGAGCATTGTCCAACATGAAGTGGAATCGCGAGTTTACTGGCAGCGCTTCAAACGAAGTCATTGGGTTAGCAGAAACATCAATGTTGTAACTAGGAAGTTGTTTTACTGAGTAATTCGCATCGACAAACCAGTTATTCCACTTTTGTAGACGTTCTTTATTAAGTGCGAAAGGCATGTGCGTTTTGTCGACGATGCTGCCTTGCTCTGGAATCAGGCGGTAGTAAACACGGTCTACTTTTGGATCGTCATAAGGGCGACGAGTCGTGATGCGTTTTACCGCTTCACCTGGTGGTGTTGCAGAGCGAACAACAGTGAAGAAACGTGTGGGTTGAGCTAAATCAGAAAAATAGACGTGAGATAAAAACAGGTGCTCATAGATGTAACGAGCTGAAAGTTGGCTCTTATTGTCACTTTTATTTAAAAAGCTTTCGTAGACATTAACGAGCTCTTGTTCCGCATCATTCAGCGGGATATGGTCGTTCATCAACGCGCCATTTTCTAACCAACTCATTAAAGTTGCGTATTCTGTTTTATCTAAATTCGGCATCCCATACGGCATTCCCCAAGTTGGGTAATCTCTCTCATATTGGGCATACTCTTCAATCGTTGGGCACTGTTGGTCTCGGTCGGTTGAAAAGTCGAAACCTTCTAGCTGGGTTTGATCGGGTAGAGGGTGATTCTCTTTCTGGATCAACATACGAGAAACAAGACCTGCATCGAGGTTAGCGGTTGAGTTCTGCATACGCTCATTGAGGACAGGATGAAAATCCGCATCACGCCACTCTTGTGTGGTTATAGCATCTTCAAACAAGCGAGTAGGGGCAGAAGCAGTTAAACGGGTACCTTGATAAACGAGTGCTTTGCTTGCACCTCGGTCTATACCTTCTACTGAAGACATCTTTAACTGGCAGGGCGCATCATAACAAGCGTGACAAACCACGCATCGGTTATCAATGATGGGTTTTACTTCGTTAATGAAGTGCTGTGCTTGAGCCGAAAGAATAGGGGCTTGGCGATCGCGTACTTGTTGCTCACCAAATAACTCGTCGAAGTTTAAACCTGCGTAGACGGCACAACCTGAGAAGACGCTAACAAAAGCTAAAATGAAGAGTTTTTTCAAATTCATACGTATTTATATATTAAGCATTTTCTCTAATTATATCGAAAATGATTGAAAATGCTCATGTTCTAACAATCTTATAGATAAGATCTTGATGGAACCGAGTAACTTGTCGATGCACGTCACTCGCTTTTGCTCATAAATTAGGGCTTAGACCCAGCCAGATTAAGCACTAAGAGCTAACAGCCATGAGCTAAGAGTAAGACTCATTGATTGACGTAACAAACAGAGAAAGGGACAGACAATCGCTCAAACTCTTTGATCCAGCGCCACTGGTTGTCTTGCAGCTTATCTCCTGGGCCTTTGACTTCAATCCAATGAAACCGTTCGTCTTTGAACGCAATCAAATCGGGCATCCCGGTTCTAAATAGTTTTAAGTCACTCAATAACACTTTGAAGAGGTCGATAATCAAGGTGTTAGGAATAGCTTCCGTGCTGTGTTCGATGAGTGCTTTAGGGAAATGATTCCAATGAACAAAGGGATTAGCGATGCCTTGCTTTTCATCGTAGTTCTCAAGTAAGTGGTTCAGCCCGTGTTCGGATAGGGTTTGGAACACAGCTTCAATTTGCTCGGCTCGTTTGTCTATAAAGTCTGAGTGATACAAGTCCAGTGGCCGATGTTGGTAACGATTGATAAAAGCACCTTCGACATCAGAGAAAATGACATCCCAAAAAGCCAAACCGAACAAACCACACAGAAAACTGTTTTCAGAAAAGTAGACATCCCAGCCCTGGCTTTCAAAATGTTGCTTTACCGCAAGCTCGACTCGCGTTTGGCTGAGGTCTAATTCCAGTTTTATCTGCGCGCAACTTGGCTTTGAAGGGCGAGGGACCTTGTGGCCCTGCTTCCGTAATAACCTCTGTTCAAGCTTAACCGCGACCTCTAGCTCTGACACATCCGATGGAGTAGCTTGCATTTGCGTGACAGTGTCATGCATTAAGTCTAACTCTCCTTGTTTGTCATAGATGCGCGCAAGTCGTTCTCTGCTCGGAGGAAGTTCCGATTGTTTGAACCAAAAGGTAGCTTGGTCATTTTGGTTAAGCCTTTCTAGGTCACGTGCGAGGTCATTGATCAATCGCGATCGTTTTCTAGCAATGCTTTTGTGTTCTGACTCTTCAGAAATCGAGTTTAAAAGCAGCTCCAGAAACTCACCGTCTTTGCGGTCACCTTCTGAATACAAGCGTTGAATATCGCGTATCTGGAGCAATTGATTGAGTTGATCTCTAGAAGTGAAGAAGCGGCGCTGTTTGCTTAATGGATAGTTCTCAAAGGTATTGAACCCAAGGTCGCTTAACACGAATTGGCTTAAGTCTTGATAGGTGTTGGCAAAGAATAGCAACAGTAATACATCAATCACTTGAGATTGGACGACATAAATACAGTCGAAGGTTAGGTTTCGAAATTGGTCGAAAGACTGCTGATCAAGCAGTAACAACAGCTTATCTTTCTTGGCAGATCTGTTGCTCTTAAGGGCGGGGAATACATTCAACAGCTCTGGTTTAGTGAGTAAGTGCAATCCGAGTTCGACCTCATTAATTACGAGGTTATGTTGCTTTGTGGGATGACTTAACATAATAAAGCCTGAGTCGCTCAGCTCTTGTAGTGTGCTATTTAAGTCAGGAATTTCTAGATAGTTGAGTTTATCGCTGCGAAACCAACAGCCTTTACGAGAAAGTAAACGAACCATTAAACATTGGCTTGAAACAGAAAGACGTTTGTATTCAGACAACCAACGGCACTCATCGTCACTCAGAAGATCAGGGTAGAGCGTTTGCGCGTGTTCAACCAATCGATTGAAGTTGTCGAGATAATAAGTAGGGGAGAGTTGGGGAGTAGTTTCGGTCGTCAATGGAGAAGTCGCTTGATACAAAAAGAGCCTAACCCTAAGGTTAAGCTCTTCAGTAACAAATTCAATCTTTTCTGTTGATTAAGCTTGTGATGCTTTTAGTTCAGCAACTTTAGCTTCAGAGATTGGCTTAGTGATGATTGCTAGAACAATACACACTGCCATCATAACTGCAGAGATTGTGTAAGCTAGGCCGTAACCTTCGCCGTTTGACATTGAGAAACCAACAACTGCTGCACCGATAGCGCCGCCGATACCCCATGCCGTGTAAAGCACGCCGTAGTTAGTACCGTAGTTTTTCAGGCCGTAGAACTCAGCAGTTAGTGTTGGGAATACTGCTAGAAGCGTACCGTAACCAACAGCTGCGATTGCTGTACCAATGATTAGCGTGAATTCAGAGTTGAACGTAGCGAATAGAGCCATGTTCGCGCCTTGAAGGATGAACGCTAGAAGTAGAGTACGTACGCCACCGATTTTATCTGCAAGCATACCCGCAGCAACACGGCCGCCTGAGTTGAATACAGCAAGGATAGACGCTAGGTAAACCGCGTTTGGTAGGTTCGCTTGAACGCTAGCAATCGTAGTGATGTTACCGATGATCATAAGACCAACAGAAGCAGCAAATGCGTACATGATCCATAGAGAGTAGAACTGAGGAGTCTTCAGCATTACTTTCCACGTTAGGTCTTCAGTCTTCTTAACCGCTTTAGGTGCTTGGCCTTCTTTTACTTTAGGCTCAGCTGGCGTGTAATCCGCTGGTGGGTTGTTGATCGTTGCCGCTAGAGGTACTGCGATTGCAAGTACACCAACACCAAGAATCATAAAGCTTGTTTGGATACCCATGCTATCGATTAGCGCAGAAGTTAGTGGTGCTAGGTAAATAGCAGCAAGACCGAAGCCAGCAGCGATTAGACCGTTAACCATACCTTTCTTAGAAGAATGGAACCACTTCATTGCTGATGGAGAAAGACATGCGTAACCGAAGCCGATACCAGCACCTGTCATCACGCCAAACGTTAGGTTTAGCATCATAGGTGTTGTTGCGAAACCAGAAGCAATCATACCTAGGCCAGTAAGCGCTGTACCTAGGATAAGGATCTTACGTGGACCCATACGGTCTTGTAGGATGCCCGCAACAAGAAGACAAACAGAGAATGTGATAGTTGCAATAGCGTAAGGTGAAGATGCTTCAGCAGCACTCCAACCAGCTTCAGTTACTAGCGCTTTGTTAAATACACTCCAAGCATACAGGATGCCAAGACAAAGGTTGATACAGAAGCCTGCTAGCAGGATACGTGTTGCTTTATCAATCTTGCTCATTTTTATTCTCAGTTTTGTCATCGGTTAGTGGAGAGCCACTTAACTAAAGACGGGTTATTGTGATTGTTTCTTCAAAATTAGTTTGCGTTTATCAACAGATAGCGCAAAAGAGCGCGGATTATAACCAATAAAAATGTGATTGGAATCTCTTTTTCCATTTTTGGTAAATTAAATTCAGTTTGTTAATGGGTTGTTTTTCATTGGTTTTCAAAATGTTTTTAACACCTTTCTATTTTGTTCTTTTTCGCCCTGTTACCCAATTATTCCTGGGATTTCGAGGTGATAAATTTTTAGTAGACTCGTATTCCGTGCGGATATCACAGAGTTGCAAAAAATTTTAATTAATTTCCAAGGTTAAATTTGTGTAACAAAATAAATCGAAGTAGTGCTTTTTTCATATGAGACAAGGAGTAACGGAGTTCTATTAGAAACAATATGTTAACCAATTGTTAATGGTGGTTTTTGAAGGTGCTTTTGCTTACATTTTGTTCGATCTGAGGGGTTGTGTTGTTGGGAAAAAGTGGGAAAATAGTACGCAAACTGAGATTCCAAAAATGAAAGGATGCGTTTCTAGTCTATTACGAGGCGAGTATTATGAAACTATTTTTAATTCTATTGATGTCGATTACTGGTGGTGTAGCAGCGGCTGATCATATTCATTCTTTCTTGTTCGGCTTCTACATCGCGGCATTGGCTGTAGGCAGTTGTTACTGGCTTGCATTCCGCAGCACGCGTTTCCCACAGTTGGCATTAGTGCTATTGATGTGTGGCTTTTTTGCAAAAATTGCAGTGACGGTTATCGGTGTTTCTTGGGGTATCTCGAACGATATCATTCAATCGCCGTTCATTTTCTCGTTGTCATACCTGTTCTTCTTAGTGGTTGTGTCTTACGTTTGGTTTGCATACCGCGATAAACTGACGATGAAAAAGCGCGCTAAACAGGTAGAAGAGTCTCGCAAACAAGCGGCAGCATAATTCGATTTGATTCTTATAAAGCCTTTTTCGGAAGGCTTTTTTGATCCTGCTTACCTGAACTCTATTATTTGGTTGTGACGGCAGATAAAAGAAACCCCAGTATGGTGACATACTGGGGTTTCTTGTTATTTATCTATTATCTAACAGTTACCATCTACCGAAGACAACTCTGAAGGCGTGTTACTTCTTCATCATCTTAGCGAGATCGGCGAACGGGTTGTGTGTCGCTGACTGATGATCATCTAAACTCGCTTTTGCATCCACACCATAACGTTCATGGTCAGTGTATTTTGAATGCTCATGATCGTGACAGTACAGGCACAATAGCTCCCAGTTACTGCCATCTTCAGGGTTGTTTGTATGGTCGTGATCCACGTGGTGAACGGTAAGCTCTCGGAGGTTTGAGTAAACAAATTCACGCGCACATTTACCACATACCCAAGGGTACAGTTTTAGTGCTTTTTCGCGGTAGCCTTTCTCTTGGCGAGCATACGCTGCACTCGAGCCTGTGAAATCAGAAGACATTGCCAAATCCTTATCAATTGTAATCTCCCGATTTTATCACAGCTTTCTTTAACCTGTAGGCATGTCGTGACTAAATCATATTTCGTACTAACCGTTATGTGGCTTAGGTTTGATTGGGCACTTATCTTTTACGTGTGCTATGTCATAAAGCAGGTTATGCCTTTCTGGAATAAGCCATGCTTAACAGTTTGAAAATAAATCGTATTCAGGGGTTTTAACCACAGGCATGTGACCTAATATCAGTTTGTGAGACCCTATATTAATAAGGAAATATCATGTCAGAACAATACACTCCGCCAAAAGTTTGGGTTAACGATACTGCTGGTGGTAACAAGTGGGCAAACATCAATAGTCCTGAATCTGGAGCTCGCTTTGATAAAGAGCTGCCTGTTGGTGACCATGCCTTTCAATTGTATTCTCTTGGCACACCTAACGGTCAAAAAGTCACTATCTTGCTGGAAGAGTTGTTAGCGGCGGGTGTTAAAGAAGCTGAATATGATGCGTACTTGATCAACATCGGTGAGGCTGATCAGTTCTCATCTGGCTTTGTTGGAGTGAATCCAAATTCTAAAATACCAGCACTTGTCGACAAGTCTGGTGACGAAGACGTTAATGTTTTCGAATCGGCATCTATCTTGATGCACTTAGCTGAAAAATTTGGTCACTTCTTACCAAAAGAAGGGGCAGCAAGAACACAAACCATTAACTGGTTGTTTTGGGCACAAGGTTCTGCCCCATTCCTAGGCGGAGGCTTTGGCCATTTCTATGCTTACGCTGATGAAAAGCAAGAGTACCCAATTAACCGCTTTGCGATGGAAGCTAAGCGTCAACTAGACGTGTTAGACAAACAACTCGCAAATAACACATTTGTGGCAGGTGAAGAGCTAAGCATCGCTGATATCGCGATCTGGCCATGGTATGGCAACCTTGTGCTGGGCAAAATATACGATGCTGCTGAGTTCCTACAGGTTGAGTCTTACACCAACGTTGTGCGCTGGGCGAAGCAACTAGAAGCGCGCGAAGGTTTCCAACGCGGCCGAGTGGTTAACCGTTCATTTGGCGAAGAGTGGGAGCAAGTACCAGAGCGTCATTCAGCTGAAGATATTGACCGAGTTTTAAAGCTTAAGCCTTAGTCGCTTCAAAATTAACTCGCTGTACATCACTAGAGTTTGTTGTTGATTACTTCGAATAACAGACTCTAGTTTTCTCATTTCAAATTGATCCTTCCGAAAGCAAGCTCACCTATTTAGATTTAGCTATTAAAGGCGGTTTAGGTATAAACTTGCGACATCATAATTCTAAAGGATGGTGCCATGTACCACGGTCATATCTATTTCCCTTTGCGATTTGCAGAGCAGGCAGAAACACTGCGTCAGAAAATCCTCTCAGAACGTAAAGATGTGTTAGAAACTTTCCCATTAATCCAGCGTTTGGTTGGCCCGCATAAGATGCCGATGTTTGAAATTCACTTTGCTAACAAAGAGTCGGGTATTGTCGAGTGGCTTGAGCAAGAACGCGGTGATATGTCGGTGCTTATTCACCCGGTAACTGGCGGTGAAGAAACTTTGGATCACACAGTACGCGCGATTTGGCTTGGTCGTGAGCTGGGTGTCTTTGAAGAAACGCTAAGTAGCTAATCAAATATACCAATATTGTACTTAACTCATTCCGACCGGAAAATGCACGAATAATAAAAAGGCTCCTCAAATGAGGAGCCTTTGTTTTATTTCAAGGAACCGTTTACCAAGAAACCGGTTATCAAGAGCCTCTGTTCGACGGGTTTAGCCGTTAAACAGAGTAGGGGGATTAAGCCTCTGCTGTCACTTTATCGCTGCTCATCTTTTTAAGAGCTGCGTAACCGAAGCCTGTTACTGCCGTACCTGCTGCAATCGCCACTAGGTACATAAGAACTGGAGAGATAGCACCAGGAATCAGTAGTACAAATAGACCACCGTGTGGAGCCATTAGCTGTGCACCAAACATCATTGATAGAGCACCAGTTAGTGCACCACCCGCCATACATGCTGGGATAACACGCATTGGGTCTTTCGCTGCGAATGGAATCGCACCTTCAGAGATGAAACATAGGCCAAGAACGAATGATGCTTTACCTGCTTCACGCTCGCCTGCTTCAAACTTGTCTTTCACTAGGAAAGTCGCAAGACCCATACCTAGAGCAGGAACCATACCTGCTGCCATGATAGCCGCCATTGGTGCGTAAGTTTGCGAAGCCAGTAGACCAACACCAAATGTGTAAGCTGCTTTGTTTACCGGACCACCAAGGTCGAAACACATCATTGCGCCTAGAATCACACCCAGAAGAATCGCGTTAGACGTGCCCATGTTGTTTAGGAAGTCTGTCATTGCGCTCATTACGCCAGAAACAGGACCACCTACGATGTAAACCATCACAAGGCCAGTGAACAAACTCGCAATAAACGGAATGATCAGGATAGGCTTAAGCGCTTCCATTGATTGTGGAAGCTGAACTTTGTCAGCAATGAACTTCGCAGAGTAACCCGCAATGAAACCCGCCGCGATACCACCTAGGAAACCTGCGCCCGTTGAGCTAGCCAGCATGCCGCCGATTAGACCTGGAGCCAGACCCGGACGGTCAGCAATCGAGAATGCGATGAAACCAGCAAGAACAGGAATCATCAGTGCGAATGCAGAACCACCACCGATAGTCATCAGTGCTGCTGCCAGTGTGCCTTCTTCTTTAAACGCTTCGATACCGAATACGAAAGAAAGAGCGATGATCAAACCACCCGCAACAACCACAGGAAGCATGTGAGATACACCTGTCATAAGGTGCTTATACACGCCTTTCTTCTCGTCAGCAGGCGCTGAATTTGAAGAAGCTGTGTGCTGGTATGGCTTAGCTTCAGCAAAGGCTTTTTCAACTTCTTGCTTCGTCTTCTTAAGTGCAGGACCCGTTGTCGTTTTGTATAGCGCTTTGCCGTTAAAACGATCCAGTGGAACGTCGATGTCGGCTGCGATGATAACAAGATCAGCGTCTGCGATTTCTTGGTCTGTCAGTTGGTTCTTAGCACCTACAGAGCCGCGAGTTTCCACTTTGATTTGGTGACCTAGGCGTTTGCCTTCTGCTTCAAGCGCTTCAGCTGCCATAAAGGTGTGTGCAACACCCGTTGGGCAAGCCGTAATCGCTACGATCTTTTTGCTGCCTGTCGCTGGAGAAGTACCAGTAACTTCCACTGTAGTCTCAACTTGAGAAGCGTCTAATACCGTTGCTTCTGCTACCGCTTTCTCTAGAAATGCTTTTGCATCTGCAGTGCATTCAGAGATAGCTGCTTGGTACACTTTCTTACCAACAAAACGTGCTTTATCAACGTTTGTGTTAGCTGCGATAACAACAACGTCGCTGCTGTCGATAGCGTCTTGCGATACTGGAGATTCAGGTAGTACGCTTGATTGACATTCAATAGCAGCGTTCCAACCCAGTGCTTTTGTCGCTTGCTCTAACAAGCCTGCGGCGATGATGCTGTTTGCTACGCCACTTGGGCAAGCTGTGATAATGGTAATATTCATAATAAACCTTTTGTCCTATTTGCTTGTGTCTAACTGGCTAGTTGGAGCACTAAGCGCCTGTAATTGGATATTTTGTAGTACTGAATCCAGCTCTTGTTGGCTGGTGATGCCCACGCCTACCTGTGAAACTGCTAGAGCAGATAGGGCGGTTGCGAATTTAATAAGTTCTGGTTTTGGCATCTGTTGCATGTGACCCCAACATAGGCCAGCAACCAATGTGTCACCTGCGCCTACCGTGCTTACCACTTGCATACGCGGCGGTTGAGCATGTAACCATTCACCTTGGTTAAGCCACATCACGCCTTTAGCGCCAAGTGATACCACGATGTTATCGATGCCTTTTTCACTTAGGGCTTGGCCTGCGTGTTGGCATTGGTCACGTGTGGTTAGCTCTGCGTTGAACAGTTGAGACAGCTCTTCATCGTTTGGCTTAATTAACCAAGGTTGTGCATTGATACCGGCTTTAAGTGCGTCACGGCTGCTATCAAATAGCACCTTCTTACCTAAATCGTGTAAACGTTGAACCCAAGAAGCGCAAAGCTCTGGTGATACGCCTTGTGGCAAGCTGCCTGCAATCACGAAGTATTCGTGGTCTTCAGCCAGCTCTAGCAAGGTTTCTTCAAACGCTTTAATCGCTTCAGCGTCAACAGGAACACCTGGGAAGTTGATGTCGCTAACTTGGCCTGAGTTTTCTACCAATTTCACGTTGATACGAGTTGCGCCATCAACACGGATAAAGCGGTCAGTTGCGCCCATCTGTTCGAACAGTTGGCAGAACGCTTCTTCGTTATTGCGACCAAGGAAACCTGTTACGGTCACTTTAGCGCCAAGCTCTGAAAGCACTTTTGCTACGTTTACGCCTTTGCCTGCTGCATGCAGAGAGCCTTTGTTTACTAGGCTAACCGAGCCAACATTCAGTGCGTCGATAGCACCTGTCAGGTCTAGGGCAGGGTTTAGCGTAACGGTAACGGCTTTGATTTGTTTATCAGACATATCGATTCCTTAACCTTCGCCAAGGCCTGAAGCGATAGCTTTGCCAATCGATTCAAGTGCTTGTGCTGCGTCATCACCTTCAGCAACAAACTGAAGCTGGTGGCCGTGTTTAACGCCAAGAGCGATCACTTTCATCAAGCTCTTCGCGTTCACTTCTTTTCCGTCGCCATCTAGGTTTGAAACACGGATAGTTGATTCGAATTTCTTCGCTTCAGCAACCAGCATTGCGCCCGGACGAGCGTGTAGGCCGTGTGCGTTTTTGATTTTGAATACTGCGCAGTTGTCATCGTCTTGAGAAGCTGTAGAAACCGCTTCACCTTTTAGAAGGCCAATCACTTGTGCTGCATCAGCGGTTAACAGTTGTTGCTGTTTACCTTCGAAAACCATTTTGCTTAGGTTTGCCAGAATTGATTGGTGCGCGCTGTTACAAGCCGCGAATGCCACTAAGGCTTTCACTGGTGTGCCTTCAAACTCACAATGGTTGGCCGTTGAAACAAACGATACGCCAGTGCGAGTTACGCCCTTGTCGCTGCCCAACAACCATAAGCCTTGGCCTAGGTGAGTCGGTGTTTTCGTTACTAGGTCAGCAACGAATGCGTTGTCTGTGCAACCTGTGTTCTTAAGCAGGCCGCCCGCAACTGCAGACATTTGAATCATGTCGCTTGCAGGGAATAGGAGCTGAACTAAAGAAGCGTCTAGGTCGGCTTCTAGCTGAACTTCGCCATTAAGTAGGGCGATGATTTCGTCTTCTGATTTCGCTTGCTTTAGTTTCTCTTCAACACCGTCTGCCGCTAGAACTTTAGTTAGCTGTTTAAGGATGCCTAAGTGCTCGTCAGATTTCGCTGCAATACCAATTGCTACGTAAACACGGTTGCCGTCTGCCCAATCAATACCTTCAGGGAAGTGGTGTACTGCAACGCCTGTCTCTTTTACTAGGCTACGCGTGTCAGTGGTGCCGTGAGGAATCGCGATGCCGTTGCCTAGGAAAGTAGAGTTCTGGTTTTCACGGTTCAGCATTCCTTCAACGTAGCCAGAGTCCACTAAGCCCTTCGCGGTTAGGTCGCCAGCAATGTTCTGGATAGCTTTGAATTTGTCATCGGCCGTTTGACCAAGAGTGATGTCAGATTTTGATAATTTAAGCATGGTGCCTCTTTAGCGTATCGCTTGAGAATTTGTGTATCGCTACGATTCAGTCTAGAGCAAGATTCATGGAGCTTAATTCTTTGCTTGCTCTTTGCTTTATGCTTGCTGAATCGGTTCAGCATTCAGTGTAAAAAAATTCAGCAAAGCCGATTTTGGTTTTCAAAATAGTTTTGCTGCGTGTCGTAATTTCAGTTTCGTTAATAACGAGAAGTTGAATCACGACAAATGACGCTTAATCCATACAAAAGGATGATTGAAGTCACTTTTCAGATTTTGCTGAATCCTTTCAGCTTTTATACTGAATCGATTCAGCATATAATTCAACTAATCCAAGGATCAGAAGATTGGTTATATGATCCTACGCACAAAATACAGGTCACCCATATGACACTAGATGAGATTGCCAAACTAGCCGGTGTGTCGAAAACGACAGCCAGTTATGTGATTAACGGCAAGGCGCAGAAATACAGAATCAGTGAGAAGACTCAGCAGAAAGTAATGGCGGTTGTCGACGAGTATAACTACCGTCCAGACCATGCTGCTTCATCGCTGCGTGCTGGTAATAGCCGTTCATTTGGTTTGATTATTCCTGATCTGGAAAACAGCAGTTACGCGCGTTTAGCAAAATTGATAGAGCAGAACTCACGTAAAGTGGGCTATCAAATCCTGATTGGTTGTTCTGATGATGACGCCGAAACCGAACGTAAAGTAGCGGAAGCGTTGGTAAGTCGTCGTATTGATGCTTTGCTGGTGGCGAGCTCTATGCCAGACGCTAACGAGTTTTACTTGAAGCTGCAAAACTCAGGTACACCCGTAATCGCGATTGACCGTCCGTTAGACGATGAACATTTTGCCTGCGTGATCAGTGAAGACTTCGAAGCGGCGTTTGAACTGACACATTCAATCCTTGATGACAACATTCACAGCGTTGGCTTAATCGGTGCACTGCCTGATCTGAACATTTCACGCGAGCGTCAGTTGGGTTTTGAAGCGGCGAATAAGGCCCATACACAGCAAACAGGGCTCGATGAAAATAAGCCAACGGTTGTCGGCTACGGTGAGCACTTTGATCGTGAGTCCGGTCGACAAGTGTTTGAAGAGTGGATTGCTAAAGGCACAGTCCCTGATGCGATTGTCACTATGTCTTACACCTTGCTAGAAGGTGTATTGGATGTGATGGTCGAAAAGCCAGAGCTGATCAATCAAGTGAAACTGGCGACTTTTGGTGATAATCGCTTATTGGATTTCTTACCCTTTAAGGTTCACTCACTGCCGCAGCAATTCGAAGTCATCGCAGACAGCGCGTTTGCTTTGGCATTGAACGCTTCAGCAAAACGTTACCAGTCGGGCATTGAATTGGTGCCGAGAAGCTTAGTGAAGCGAGGTTAGCTTGAGCTCAGCGGTTAGCTAGGACTAAGCAGCTAACTAGAACTAAAGCGGTTAACTAGGACTAAGCTTTTAACTAGGACTAAGCAATAAGCCTAACTCTACAATAGCGACCACGCCGAGTAACAGGGCCAACACCTTCCAAAACTGGATTGGATTTCGGTTTATCAATGGCTGCTTGGCTTTGTGTTTCATTAGGTTTTGATTGGGGGTGTAGAGATCGGCGACAAAATCACCCAAAATCGGGTATCGCTCGTTAGGTGATTCAGCACACGCCTTTTGTAACACCAAATCAATCCAAGCTGGTAAATCTGTTCGCTTTTGTGTCAGCGGCTGGTATTCCCATTGATGGTGGCGAGATTGTTTTAGAGATTGAGCGCTCATCTCAGAGTAGGGCAACTCGCCTGTTAGCATCTCATAACCAATCACAGCGATAGAGAACAAATCCGAGCTTGTCGTGGCCGTGTTGTATTTAATACTTTCTGGAGCGATGTAATTCACTGCGCCGAGTGGCGTGGGATCTTTGTCTGCTTGTTCTCCCTCCTCAATTCCCCTGACTAACACCGCACCAAGGTCGATGATTTTGATGTTGCCATCGCGTTGGATCATGATGTTCTCGGGCTTTAAGTCTCTGTGAACCATGTCGGCACGTTGTAATACACGAATACCTTGTGTGATTTTTTCTAGGATCTCGCGAACCTGTTCGAGCGAAGGCTTAGGGTTGTCGTACATCCATTGCCTTAGCGTCACCCCTTCAACCCATTCGCAAATTTGATATAGGAATTGAGAGTGTTCAGGCGTTGGGTAAACCTTCATTACTTTCTTGTTATTCAACAAGATACCTGCCCATTGCTCGTTAAAGAAAGCTCTCAGCTGTGCTGGGTCGTCATGATATTGAACCGACGGTACTTTGAGTACGAACTCTGTTTGTGTCTCTTTTTGCATGACTCGGTATACGTGACTTCTAGATCCAGCATACAGCACCTCAAGCACCATAAAGTTGTCGATACTTTGTCCAAGCTTTAAAGCGGGTGGGATGGCACGTTTAGCCAGCTTCTCATGGAATTCAATGAGCGAAGGTTTAGGTAGATGGCTTACTTGAACAATCAAGCAGCTTACGTTGTCCGAACTATTGTGGCTTAACGCTGTGTTACATATGGTTTGAGCGGCGTATTCGAAATCTACTCCGGGCTTATCGATGTGTTCTTTAAAGGTATTGGGAGACACAAACTCGTGTACACCATCAGATGTCAGGATAAAACAGTCGTTTTTTTTAATAGGAAGCGTTTGATAGTCAACGTTGAGTTGGTTATCCATGCCTAAGGCGCGTGTTAGATAATGCTTCTGGCCCATATTTTTACGGGTGTGGTCGCGTGTCAGTTGGCGTAGTTCACCATTTCTTAATAGGTAAATTCGACTGTCACCCACATGGAATATATGTGCGGTATTCGACTTGAGAATCACACTGCTAAAGGTGGATACGAGCGCGTTATGGTTAACTTGCTGCGCTGGATGAATATTCGAAACAGACGTGTTGAACAGCCAAGAGTTGAGTGACGTTAGGACTTTTTGAGCCGAACGCTGAATGCTCCAGCTTTTTGGAGTGGCGTAGTAGTCATCAATGAATTGCATCACACTGGTGTGACTGGCTTTCTGGCCGTGTTCACTGCAACTTGCGCCGTCGGCTATACATGCAACACTGCCTTTTAGCTCTTGCTCAGCACGAGTCTTGGGGTGTTTTACGATGATGGCGTCTTGGTTTTCATCACGTATGCCTTGATTCGAATAACCACCAAACTTAAGCGTTAACTGGTTGTTGGATTCTGGCGTGACGACTTGCCCTTGGCTGAATGAAATTGTCATAACTGGTCTTCTTCTTAACTGCTCTTCTTCCCGCTTCCTTGACAGAACATCCTAGGAAGAACAAAAGCCCTAGTGAACTTAGAGCCTTTGAACGAAGCACCTAGCATTGATGTATCCGCTAAGGTGCTTCTCCCGATTCAATAATATCAATGCTTCCTAGCTTGAAACATTAATCAGCGTGACACTGCCATCGTCGTTTACTTCGGCGATTTGACCGTTAGGCTCTTCCATGAACAGTAGAGTTACAAAGCCAAGTACCGCTGTTGCAGCAATCACTAAGAAGAATGTTTGGTAGCTCACGAATGACAACACAGTTAGGTAAACTACCGCACCCACGTTACCGTAAGCGCCCGTCATACCTGCAATCTGACCTGTCATACGACGCTTGATTAGAGGAACCGTTGCGAATACCGCACCTTCACCCGCTTGCACGAAGAAAGAACACGCCATTGCCGCGACAACCGCTAGCCATACAGGCCATGTGCTGTCGACTTGACCCATTGCGAAGTAACCCACAGCAAGGCCAATCGTTAGAATAAGCAGTGTTGGTTTACGACCGAATTTATCTGAAATCCAACCACCACCTGGGCGAGACATTAGGTTCATAAAGGCATAAGCTGATGCAACCATACCTGCAAGAACCGGTGTTAATTCAAAGGTTTCAGAGAAGAACAGTGGCAGCATAGAAACAACAGCCAATTCAGAACCAAATGTCGCGAAGTACAATACGTTAAGTACCGCTACTTGCTTGAACTTGTACTGGTGAATCTCTGGCACTTCTTCTTTAAATACGTTCTTGTTTACTTTCCAAACTTGCGACACTTCGTACACGTAAAGTGCAGCTAAACCTGCATATACAGAGTAGACGGCCATGTCAGAAAGCATGTTGATGTTGCTTGGTGATAGCTTCCATGTCAGTAGCGCCAGTGCGGCATACATCGGGATCTTCATAATAAGTAGGAAGAAAAAGTCACCCTTTGATGTCACTTCCATTGCCGTTACTTGAGCTGGCTTGAAGTAAGTTGAACCTTTTGGTGTATCTGACACGTTTTTGTAGAAGATAAACGAGAACGCTAAGCTCATTACGCCAGTAATACCGACCGCATAACGCCAGCCATCTTCGCCGCCAAACGCTAACGCAAGAGTTGGAAGTGTAAACGCTGCTGCTGCAGAGCCGAAGTTACCCCAGCCGCCGTAAATACCTTCTGCCGTACCCAGTTCATTGTGTGGGAACCACTCAGACACAAGACGAATACCGACAACGAATCCTGCACCAATGAAACCGAGCAGGAAACGAGCGATTGCCGCTTGAATGAAAGAGTCTGCCATAGCAAACATGAAACAAGGGATAGAACAGACAGCGAGAAGTGAAGAGTAGACCAACCTCGGGCCATATCTATCCGTTAACATACCTATCGCGACACGCGCTGGAATGGTCAATGCAACGTTGAGGATCAGGAGTGTTTTGATCTCTTCAGTAGAAAGACCAAGTGTGGTTTTCACCATTTGCAGTAGTGGGGCAAAGTTGAACCACACAACAAAGGTAATGAAAAAGGCCATCCAACTTAGGTGTAAGACCTTCATCTTACCCGTAAATGAAAGCAGCGAAAATTTTGTGTTATCCATGGTTTAAATCCTTTAAATCTGGAAAATTACCCGGTTTTAGCACCTGCGTTACTTCCGAACTTCGAACGCTTTTTATGTGCATAAACCCTGTGCCGAAATTGCGCACGCCGATAAGCGTTTGCATGATAGTGTCGGCGTTTGAGTTAACTGGCGATAGCAAGAGGTGCGAGAACTTGAACTTGTTCTCCTTGCTTGCGAACTTCAAATTTCACGAGCTTGAGCTCAGGCTGTTCAAGACATTCGCCAGTTTCTAAGTGGTAATGCTGCTTGTACAGAGGTGAGGCCACGTAAGGCTCACCGCTTAATGAACCAATTATACCACGTGACATCACATTCGCCTTGCCGATGGGGTCGTAATTAGAGAGCCCATAAAGTGTGTCGCTACGCTTGCAGTAAAAAATAGCCACTTGGTTATCGTCTACTTTGGCGCAAATTCCCCCGTTTGGGGTTAGGTCGCGGGTGCTGCATACGGTTGTCCAATTTTCCATGACTTTCTCCTAGTCTAAACATAAAGCTAATAATCAATTTAATTTGGGTGATAGCCGACAGCAGTTTTCTTTGGCTGCGCGACTGTCGACTATCGATATTGGTGTAGTTGTTACTGATTCACTCACCATCCATTCGGTTTACGAAACTTCCGTAACTTCGATTTGGTCGGCTTTAGCAAGCTTTTCATCGCGTTGTGAATTCGAAGAATCACTCAAGCTCGGCTTAGGAAAGCGTTGTTCTCGCTCTTTGATGAAAGAGAGGCTAGTGTCCATTTCTTCACTGTTGATGTAGTGCTGGAAGCGCTTCATCTTCTCAGGGTTTTCAATGGTGGTTTTCCATTCACACTGGTACTTCTCGATGTTGAGTGCGATGTCCGCTTCGAGTTCTTCAGCAACGTTGAGCTTGTCTTCAATCACGACTTGCTTGAGGTATTCAATGCCGCCTTCAAGGTTCTCCATCCATACCGATGTGCGTTGTAGGCGGTCTGCGGTACGTGTGTAGAACATCAAAACGCGGTCGATGTATTTAAGGAGTGTGGTTTCGTCCAAATCAGTGGCGAATAGGTCTGCATGGCGAGGGCGCATGCCGCCGTTACCACAGATGTAGAGGTTCCAACCTTTGTCTGTTGCGATAACACCAATGTCTTTCGATTGTGCTTCTGCACATTCACGAGTACAGCCAGAAACCGCAAACTTGATCTTGTGTGGCGAGCGCAAACCTTTGTAGCGGTTCTCTAGTCGAATCGCTAAGCCAACACTGTCGTCGACACCGTATCGACACCAAGTGCTACCCACACACGATTTCACGGTACGAACCGATTTTCCGTAGGCGTGACCCGTTTCGAAACCTGCATCAATCAGCTTTTTCCAGATGATAGGCAGTTCGTTAAGTTGTGCGCCAAACAAGTCGACACGCTGACCACCGGTGATTTTGGTGTACAGGTCGAACTCTTTAGCGACTTCACCCAGTACGATCAATTTATCCGGTGTGATTTCACCGCCAGCAATACGCGGAACCACTGAGTAGGTACCGTCTTTTTGCATGTTGCCAAGGTAGATGTCGTTGGTGTCTTGCAGTTCGATGTGTTGATCTTCAAGGATGTAATCGTTCCAGTACGAAGCCAGAATCGAACCGACAGCTGGTTTACACACGGTACAGCCTAATCCGTTTCCGTGAGAATCTAACAGCTCATCAAAGGTCTTGATTTTGTTGACGCGGATGATGTCAGTCAGCTCTTGGCGAGAGTAAGCAAAGTGCTCACAGATATCGTTAGAGACTTCAACACCCAAGTTACTCAGTTCGCTATCGAGAACTTGTTTCGCAAGAGCAGAACAGCCGCCACAACCTGTTGAAGCATTGGTGGTTTCTTTCAGTGCAGCCATCGTGGTGCAGCCAGCAGATACTGCGTCTTTAATGTCGCCTTTAGTCACATCAAAACATGAACAAATAACAGCGCTATCAGGCAGAGCTTCAACACCCATTGCAGAGCCTGAATCATCGGCCACATTAGGCAAAATCAACACTGATGGGTTTTCAGGAAGGGGCATATCGTTTTGCTTGATTTGCAGTAGCGAGCCATAAGCTTCTGCATCACCGACCAATACCGCACCGACAATCTTTGTGCCGTCAGCTGAGATGATTAGGCGCTTATACACTTGTTCGATTTCATCGTTATAGGTATACGATTGAGCGCCTTCCGTCTTGCCGTGTACTTCACCAATACTGGCAACATCGACGCCAAGCAGTTTGAGTTTAGTGCTCATGTCTGCGCCAGTGAATGCAGCATCGTCAGTACCGCCGGAGACAATATGCGAAGCCGCGATTTTCGCCATTGAATAGCCAGGGGCGACTAGGCCAAAGATCTTGTTATCCCAAAGGGCACATTCACCAATGGCGTAGACGTTTTCTATATTGGTTTGACAGTGGTTGTTGATGACAATACCGCCGCGCTCGCCAATTTCGACATCAGAGCTTCTTGCTAGCGCATCTTGAGGGCGAATACCCGCAGAGAATACGATCATATCGGTTTCTAAATGGGTGCCATCGGCGAAGTTCATGCGGTAGCGAGCATTTTCGCCATCGACTATTTCAGAGGTCGCTTTCTCGGTATGAACTTGCACACCAAGGTCTTCAATTTTTCTGCGTAATAGGGCACCGCCACCGTCATCTAATTGAACCGCCATCAGGCGAGGCGCAAATTCAACCACATGGGTTTCTAAGCCAAGGTTTTTGACTGCGTTTGCGGCCTCTAAGCCAAGCAGACCACCACCAATCACCACGCCAGACTTGCTACCTTTGCTTGATAGTTCAATTGCGTCTAAGTCTTCAATAGTACGATAAACGTGACAGTGTTCTTGGTCGTTACCGGGAATAGGGGGAACAAAAGGGAAAGAGCCCGTCGCCAAGATTAGCTTGTCGTAACTTTCAACGTGGCCACTTTCAGTGATGACTTGTTGATTGGCAGTGTCTAGCTTGGCAACCTTCTGGTTCAACAAGTAGTTCACGCCGTTACTTTGGTAATACTCTTCACTGGTCAATGACAGGTCATCAGCACTTTTACCATTAAAGTAAGCCGTCAGTTGAACACGGTCGTACGCTAACCTTGGCTCTTCACTAAAAGTAATCACATCAAATTCATCACTGTCTGATTGCAGGATGTTGTCGATAAATTTGTGTCCAACCATGCCGTTACCAACAACGACGATTTTCTTCTTGCTCATAATCCATTCCTTATTCTCGGTATCACCATCACTAGCATCTAATTTCTAGTAGTTAGTAAATGAATACCGGGTTGAGATTCCACTCAATTCATAATCATCAAGAAAAACAAAAAATGTTTTTTCTAACTCTTGGTTTTTAGTTGAGCAAGGAGGGTGCCAGATTACGGTTTGTTCATTTAAATAAAAATTAATTCATGTTTTTCAATGTCTTAAAAAATGCGAGTGGCACGCAATTACCCCTAAAGTGGTATGTAAAATTTTTGTTAGATTTATATAAATGAGCATTTGTGGTGCAACTTTCTGCAAGATGGTGCAAAAATTAAGTTTCTGTCTTGGTTAGTTTCTATTTTGATCATTTTTGATAGGCTTGCCTTTGTTAAGCTTTTGTTTTTATTGATGAATATTTCTTGCTTGTTGATTGCTATGAAGTGGCGTGTTATTTGCTTGGTTTGAATTATTACAATTATGGATAATTGAGCGAGAAACGGATGACCGATTCAAACAGCGGCTGGATAAAATCAACCTGTGCTTATTGTGGTGTAGGATGTGGAATAGAAGCGAGACCGACATCGCTAGGAAAACTAGAAGTACGTGGTGATCAAGATCATCCATCTAATTACGGAAAGCTGTGTACTAAAGGGATTGCGCTCGGTGACACCGTCACGCCTTTAGGTCGTCTTACACAACCTGCTCATATTCAGAATGAGCAAAAACAATCACTGGATTGGAACAGTGCCACGCAGTTAGTCGCAGATAAATTCAATCAAACGATCGAAGAATTTGGGGCCGATTCGGTTGCTTTCTATGTATCTGGTCAGCTGCTTACCGAAGACTATTACGTTGCCAATAAACTGATGAAAGGCTTCATCGGCAGTGGCAATATCGACAGTAACTCTCGCCTTTGCATGGCATCGAGTGTGGTTGGGCATAAACGCGCGTTCGGCACCGATACCGTTCCTGTCTGTTATGAAGATTTAGAACAAGCAGAAGTCGTCGTTATCACTGGCTCAAACCTCGCTTGGTGTCACCCGGTACTTTTCCAAAGATTAAGATCCGCGAAACAAACCAACCCTGCATTGAAAGTTATTGTCATAGATCCGCGTTATACCGACACATGTGAAATTGCAGACATTCACTTGGCATTGGAATCCGGCTCAGATGTGGCGCTGTTCAATGGTTTATTAGGCTACCTCGATGATAACGATAAGCTTGATTCCGACTACATAGAAAATCACACCCAAGGCTTTACCGAATCGATTCGATCTGCAACTCAATATCGCTATACCGAATCTGGCTGGGGCGACAAAAGCGTTCCTGAGCTAACAGGATTAACAGAGCAGCAGTTAAAACAATTCTACAGTTTGTTTGCATCGAACGAGAAGGTGCTGACCATTTACTCCCAAGGCGTGAACCAATCTACACAAG
This sequence comes from Vibrio sp. 10N.286.51.C3, assembly GCF_003050065.1. Classification (NCBI taxonomy): domain Bacteria; kingdom Pseudomonadati; phylum Pseudomonadota; class Gammaproteobacteria; order Vibrionales; family Vibrionaceae; genus Vibrio; species Vibrio sp. 10N.286.51.C3. The sequence goes on from NZ_PIGC01000006.1 coordinate 58,368, forward strand.
GGTGTGACAAGGTGAATGCCATTATTAACTGCCATTTAGCCGCTGGGAAAATAGGTAAGCCGGGCATGGGGCCATTCTCTGTAACGGGCCAACCAAACGCGATGGGTGGGCGAGAAGTGGGAGGTTTAGCCAATACCTTAGCTGCGCACTTTGAATTTTGTGATCCGCAATCACACCAAACGGTGAGCGAGTTTTGGCAAGCCGATAGCTTAGCGACTCACGCTGGCTTGAAAGCTATAGACTTATTTGATGCCATGAACGACAGCAAAATAAAAGCGGTGTGGATCATGGCAACTAACCCAGTCGTGAGCCTGCCTGACAGCGAAAAAATCAAAGCGGCATTAGAGAAGTGCCCGTTTGTGGTGGTGTCGGACTGTATTGCCGATACGGAAACCACACGCTTGGCTGATGTGGTGCTGCCCGCACAAGGATGGAGTGAAAAGTCCGGCACAGTAACCAACTCGGAGCGTCGAATTTCACGTCAGCGCCGTATATTACCAAGCCCAGGAGAAGCTAAACCAGATTGGTGGATCTTAAAAGAAGTCGCGCAAAAAATGGGATTCAATGACCAGTTTGATTACCGTCACGAAGGCGAGATCTTCAAAGAGTATTGCGAGATGACAGCGCTCGGCAATGAGACAGGCAAAGCGCGTGACTTATGCTTAATTGGACTCACGCAACTGGATGAGAAGGGCTACGGCGAACTTACTCCGCAACAATGGCCAGTGCTAGAGTACCAACCAGAGATCATTGAGCAGCGCATGTTTACCACTGGCGAGTTCTTTACCGAATCTGGCAAAGCGCAGTTTATTGCAGTTGAGCACGACAAGCCGATTGCCGATACCAGCCTTGAATTCCCACTTATCATGAACACAGGGCGAATCCGAGACCAATGGCACACCATGAGCCGCACAGGCTTGGCCGCAGGTTTAGGCGAACACACACCAGAACCCTTTGTCGCCATGCATCCAGATACGGTTGCAGAGCTTGGCTTAGAAGAGTTCGGGCTAGACGCCTTCAACCACGCCACTATTAATCCTGTAGTGAAAGTGCGCAGCGCACAAGGCGAGTGCCAAGCGCGCTTAGTGGTAACCAAAGAGATGCGCCGTGAACAGGTGTTTATGCCTATTCATTGGAATGCCCCAACCGCCAAAGACAGCAAACCGTGTGACTTGATCTTGCCTCATACCGATGCAGCCTCTGGTCAGCCAGAATTCAAACACACACCTGTTGTGGTAGAGCCGTGTGGTTATCGCAGTGAAGCCGCACTGGTCAGTGATAAGGTGATGGATTGCAGCGGCTTTGATTATTGGGTTCGCCAAAGAGTGGAGGGCGGTTTTCTGTATCGCATCTCATCATCTAAGAACCCAATGGAGCTGGTGATTCAGCTTGCCAACACACTCGATGCTTTACCAGAACCCAACGCGGAGGCGATCAAATCACTCCATTACCACGGCAACAAATCATTCAAGAACTATGGTTCTGCAAAGCTGGGTCAGTCTGGTGTAAAGCAAGCCTTTGTGGTGAACAGTAAGCTAGACCATCAAAGCATCGAATGGCTGGTAGAATGTCTAACCCGAGAAGCCGATGAAGAGTTTGAAGCTGAGTTTTTGAGTACTATGGCAAAGTAGCTGACTACCTCTAACCTATTAATACATAGAGTTAAGCGCCGACAATTACGTCGGCGTTTTTGTTTTCTGATGAACATTTCTGAACATATTTACCAATCATCGTGCCAAATGAAAAACTGAACGAATACCTCGGTTCGCCAGAAGAGTCATATAAAAAATGACAAGTAACACACATATTCATGCTGTTTCTTTATTTTTTCGTGAATATATACAATATTTCTATTTATTAGTGGTGTATGATGTCAGGGTTTTCGTAAGGTACTGTTATTAAATGATTTATTTGTCAATTTAATCGGTGGTGAGATTGCTTTGCGAAGTGCCTCGGAACTACCCAATGCTTATTGGGTGATGAATCCTGTTCAAATTACATTAAATAAAGACCAGTTTATGAGAACTCTTCTATCTGAATGCTTACATTTCACTTGCTCAAATTTTAAAAGCATATTTAAAATTTTTGGCGGTTTCATCATCACGATGTCATGTTTAGGCGTGTGGCTTGAACATTCATTTTATGTATCAGAAAACCTCTGGGCCTACGCGGTGTACCTATGTGTATATTCTTCTATTTACACTTATCTAATCGCTATTTTTATCAATTTTATGGCTTCGTCTACTAATGGGTTTGATATAGAACGCTCCGTATCTTGGAGAGTTTGGTCCAGATTAATGATCGTTTATATTATCTATTCTTTAATTGTTTTAGTTGGAACGATTGCACTGATTATCCCGGGATTGTATCTAGCTGCGCGATACAGTTTCGTAGAGTTCGAAGCTGTACTAAATAATAAATCTCCACTGGTTGCGTTGGAAAAAAGTTGGCGGGATACCAAAGGTATCACTATGAAGTTGATTAAAATATCTCTGTTGTTGGGGGGGCTTAATTTTATCCTTAATTTCGTGATTGGGTATATTGGAGAGGTTTACCCGACGTTACAAGTAGCGACAGGGATACTAACATCAATTTTATCCCCTGTTTTATTGATATTCGGCTCTATTGTCTACTTTAGAGTTTACATTACGAATGTTGATGCTGCTGAAATGCCACTAGGAAATGAGGCATAACAAGGGTGGTAAACAGCCTAAATAATTAGGTTTTGATAGGGTCTAAAACCTAAATTTAAAAATAAACCAAGAAAGGTGGGGTTAACTTCCCGTATTAACTAAATATCTTCGAACTATCATCTAGAAAAATAATATCAAATTTAAATTTGGTGAGCCGGTTATATTCGGGTTCTTGTATCAGAGAACCTAAGTTTTCCGTCATGCCTTAGCTGCCTATTCTCTATAAATACTTAATTGAGTTAGAAGTAAATTCTGACGAAGATTCCCCCTGTGTGACGTAAAAGATGGGTATTTATCTACGACTTATTAATAATTAAAAAGTCATCATTAAAACAATAATATAAAGGACAAATCCATGTTCAAAAGAGCAATTGTTGCTTCAGCCTTACTTTTAAGTTCTTCTGCATTCGCTAATATTGCCGTTGAGGTTAAGAATGAATCTAGAATCTATGATGTAGAATTAACCAGTAAAGATTATCAAACATCTAGATACTCACCAAACCCTCAAGACACCATTATCGCTAAATCAATTGACCGTTTTAATGTCTCTAGTAATTATCCCAATGTAGTTCGTTTGGTTGATTTTGAATATCAGTATAGTGATAGTTCAGTCTATGACGCACCGCGCTGTCATTTCCGTTTTGTTGCTTTAATCGATCCGCGAACAGGCACTATGTTGCCTCAAAAAGTAATCGCAGAGAATGAGAGCAGAAGTTACCGAGATCGTGCGATTTGTACCGGAAAACTTGATTATTTCAATGTTGTAACTGGAGACGCAAAAGTTACCTTCACTATTAATCGTAGAAAATACTAATTTTATAAATAGTAGTAATTTAGCGAGTTAAATAAGGAAATGCCGACAACCATATCGGCGTTCTTTGACAACTTGTCAGCGACTAGCTTAGCCGCTATTTCAGCGCCACTTACCAACTATAACTCCACATGGAAACCTAGATCTCAATATCCGTGCTAGGTGAAGTGGGAGGCATGTTTGATGTGCGAAAAGCTAGTTATAAACATAAGTTCAAGTAACAAAAATGATTCGTTATGCATGGCATTATTTGCTTGTTGTACTCAATGAGTAAGGGACATGCGTCAGAATTAGCACTTCAGTTAATAAAGCAGATTTATATGAAAATAAGGTTTTTAATTGTCCCATTAGTTTCCATGTTTATGGGGTGTAATGATTTAAGAAAAATAGAGGAGGTGCCGAATGATAAGTTGCCTCCTGCTGCACCAGTATCAGAAGAAGAGCTGGAGTTGCAAGAAACCCTCCCTAGTTTGGAAAGAGAGCCGACACTCGTTGGTGTGGATAATGACGATAATGGCATTAGGGATGATATTGAAAGATATATCGATAATAACTACCTCGAGCTGGACCAGAAACAGGCAGCCGGACAGTATGCCAAAGCTCTACAGCATACTTTGGTTGTTGATCTAACAGATATCAACGCGGTCAAAAGTGCTAATAGAAAACTCTCAGAAGCTGACCATTGTATTTATAGCCGCTTTGATGGAAGTAATAATAGCACGCAACCTGCGCAAGTATCCCAAGAGCTTGAGTCCATAACAACGAATACAAAAGAAAGATTATTAGCGTATCTCGCCTTTGCCAGAGCCTTGGATGGTACCTCCTGGTCGATTCCAAAAGGAGATACTTGTGAATAAAGTTATTCAATACATATCATCTTTTAGCATTTGCCTATTCCTCTCATCGATATTGAGTTTTTCAGCGTCTGCACAGGTAAACACTGAAGGAGATATTTGTAGAAACACAGATGTGGTCGTCGCTTTTTTTAATGGCGTTAACACTACGCCAAGTGGAGCAAACAGAGCAAAAGAAGAGCTAAAAAGAATCCATGGCGAAAAGTCGGTTACAGGAGACTCCATCCAGTATGAGGTTTTTTACAACTACACCGATGGTTTTGAAGACTTTGTTGAAACCTTCGAACAACGTCTTTTGGAGCAAGACCGCATATTGGAAGGGCGTTATGAGCTCTTTTTTGAAATTATGAGAGGTGATGGTCCTTGGTGGTCGAGTATTATTGAAGCTGCCTCTTCGACTGCTGCTCTATATGAAGCTATTGGTGATAAATTTCGGGCTAATACTATTCAAAGCCTTACATCATTGATGGGAAATCCACCTACTACCGCTAACTATTCAGAACATCAGGCCAAGATCGATAACTGGGTCCTTAAAGGCTTTAAGCTACTTTTTGTAGCCCATTCTCAGGGTAACCTTTTTGCGAATGCCGCCTACGAATATACAACAACAAAGGTAAATGAAGACTCCGTTAAAGTTGTTCACGTAGCTCCGGCATCACCGTCTCTTAGTGGTGAGCATACATTGGCTGATCTGGATTTGGTGATAAATGGGTTAAGACTTGTGGGCAGTGTACCGAACATTACAGACAATATTCCAGGCTACTTGTTCAGGCCGAGTGGTGTTAATGGTAGTAAGGATATTCTCGGTCATGGCTTTATTGAAATATACATCAACCAAAAGCTAGATATATCGAACAGAGTGAGAACGCAGATCAATGATGCATTGAATACACTTACCGCACCTCCCGCAGAAGCGTCTCAAGGTTTCTTTACAGCACAATTAACGTGGGACGGCAAAGGAGATGCGGATCTTCATGTGACAGAGCCTAGTGGGGAGCATGTTTATTACAGCAACAAGCAAGGTTCATCAGGGTATTTAGATGTAGACAATACTAGGGAGTACGGTCCTGAGCATTATTTTAGTTCGTGTGATCCAGCTAGTCTTAAAACAGGACTTTATTCAGTGTCTGTCGCGAACTTTTCTCGTGCTAATGGCCGGTTAGCAACCGTACAGATTGATTCGACGACCAATGGAGCACTTGGCACAAAAAGTGTGACATTAGGTGAAGCGACAGGTGCTAAGCCTGAATACCACTTGTTTAATGTGCTAGTTACTAAAAACGAAGAAACGGGAAAATATACCGCAAGTATTGAGTAAGATGTGCACTCGTTAATTTAACACAACACGCTGAAATCCAAACGCCGACAACTCTGTCGGCGTTTTTCCATTCGCCACGGCAACGCTAGCTTTCATCTATCGAACCTCACTTCGTCTATCCATCATCGCGTCACAAACAAACTTAAAATCAACTATCCCGTCTGAACAAGGAGGTGTATGGATAAAATGATAAGTAATACACACATTCACATAATTTCTGCATTCAATTTTAGCTATACGGAATACTTCTGCTTTTCGTCATGTATGATGCGATTATCTTGGTAAGGTACTGTTATTAAATGAGTTATTTAACTAAGTATGAGATGGTTTAATTACTAGACAGAAATGCTCTAGTGATAAAACTCATAATTATTCAGTTTATTAACTGCTGTGTTTGGAGAGGAAATGGTCAGGGAAGCGACAAAAGACGATTGTGTAAAGTTAGCGGCATTGTCCATTAAAGTCTGGCTAGACACATATGCGAGAGAAGGGGTCAAAACTGAATACGCTGAGTATGTCTTGTCTACTTTCACGGCAGCCTACTTCTTTGAAATATTGAATACCACTAAATATCGTGTGTTTGTAAGTGAAGAAAATGAGGTTATTCAAGGCTACGTAATGGTTAACCTTGAATCGCACTACCAAACGCCTGGCAATGGCTTTGAAGTAGAAAAACTTTATGTAGATAACATTTTCAAAGGTAAAGGGATAGGCCGAAAGCTTTTGAATGGAATCGAGAATCAGTTTGGTAATAAATACTGGCTGTACACGTGGGTAGAAAATGAATCGAATGGCTTTTATGAACATTTAGGTTTTAGTCGAATAGGTTTACTGACTTTTGAGTTTTCTGGAGCGTTAATAGAAAACAATGTGTATCAATCAGCTCACACACATTGAACCAGGTTAGTCCTTTAGTGGGTAACACTTCTCGGTAAATCGTCGCATAGTCATAGAATTCAAGTGACATAGGCATAGTGAGGTAAAGATGGACAAGGCGAAATTCATTCAGCAGCACCTTATTGAAAAGGGCGTCCCTGCAGACTTAACGAGGCCAAATGCCTTTATTTGGTCAAAATACACTAACGTGTCTCAAACGCCTATGGTGTTTCAATCGCTTCAAAAAGTATTCTTGATTTATGGATTATCGATGGCCGTAATTTGGGGGTCTTTGATGTGGATGTTTACTTGGCACTCAGAGCCCGAACATTGGAAAACTTACCTTATTTCATCTGCTATTTTTGGTTTCTTTATGGGACTTGTTAATGTGTTCAGAATCGTCAAGGCACGAAAAAAATTGGGTGAAAAGAGTTGGGAAAATTGGTGTAAGAAAAACTACGGATAAGCGCAATAACAAGCAATTAAAATGATTCGTAATACTTGGCATTTAGGAGTTTGAATTAGATGTACAAACTTGAGATTTTCTGTACGCCTGAACAACAAGAGCGAGTTCTTAGCACTTTACATGAGTCCGGTGTCGACAGGATTGGAAACTATGACCACTGTTGGGCTATCGGGTCAGTTACCGGGTCTCACCGAGCGCTTGATAGATCTACGCCTGTGTTTGGGAGCAAAGGAAAAGTCGAAAATTACCCGCTATTAAAAGTTGAAATCAACGTGGCAAAGAGCCAAGTGAAACCAATTGTTGATCAGCTTAGAGAGTCCCTCGGCTGGGAGGAACCTTTAGTCAATGTTTTCAAAATCTATAACTCTGAGTTCGATCTTTGAAGGTACTTTGGTGGTCGCTAAACTTCTTAAGTAGACTCAAAGTCTTAGAAAGTAAGATAAATAAAAATGCTATACCACTTACTGACCGAAAGTGATTACAAAGAATACCAAAGCACAGAAACCTATGAACCCGCATCCTTGAAGGACGAAGGCTTTATCCACCTTGCTTATGAAGAGCAACTGCAAAAAATTGTTGATTGTTTCTTTGTGGGAGTGACGCAAGCATATCTTCTAGAAATCGACAAAAGCGCGGTTGCTAGAGATTTGAGAGATGAGCCTCCTGTAGGGACTAAAGATGATGGGGCACTTTACCCACATTTATATAGTCCACTTTCTAAGCAAGCCGTGATTAGAACAATAAAGTTAGTCGCGGATTCATCAGGTGCGCTAAAAGTAAACCTGTAACAATCGCAGTATTCCTATCGGCTCTGTACCATTCAAAGCAAGCAGCACTTAATCGTGTGTTGTTTTGGCTCTACAGAGCTTTTTGTTTCCATCAAGTTAAGGAAAACAATGCAAGTTAAAGCAGTTAAAGACGCATATAACGCATACTTTTATTTTAATAATGAGCGAACCCTTTCAACCGATTTAGCCAGTGAACTGATTTCAATTGAAGATGATGGCTTCTCTGTCTTTATCGATAAAACACGTAAGTACGACAACCAGATCCTCATTGATGGCGTTTGCAATTCCGCGAGCTTAGAGGCAGACCTCAAACTATTTAAAGATGGTATCTCACCTGAGATTTCTATTGCGCCTAACGCTTTAACGACAGAGCTGAAATCATGGTTATCGAAACGTCAGTTTGTGCCTGCTTTTGAGCATGAGTTTCTTGAGTTACCCGCAGAAGGCTATGTAGAAAAGCCGAGTACTGAAAAACTAAGTGCAGAAACATTGATTGCAGAAACATCCAGCGTAGAACCGTTGAGCGATGTAGGTAAAGTCACGATTGAGCGATGGACGCAAGATAATGCCGATGAGTTTTTGGCTTTGCTCAAAACATCCGGTTTAGAGTGTTCAGACCAAATCTGGCAGCAGAAACGCGCGCTCTATTGCACCGATACTTTCCGTTGTTACGTTGCGAAAATAGAGGGTAAACCGTGCGCTTGGGCGACGAGTTTCATCAACAACGAACACGCAATACTTGCCAATGCGTATACACAAGAGCGCTATCGTTCAAAGGGATGCCAAACGGCGCTATTAAGATCTCGAATCGAAGATGCCATCGCCTTAGGGGCAAAGGTACTTTTAACCGACGTAATGGCAAACAGCACCAGTAGCAAAAATTGTAAATCGATCGGTTTTCGCTCTGTTGGCGTACGAAGTGTATGGTGCAAAGACGAGGCATAGGGCTATCTACCAAGAGAAAATTATGAATACAACGGATGTAATGCAAGAGTACAACGAGTTCGAGCGAAAGCGTTTTAACTCATTCAATGGTATGAAGGTCACAGAGAACAACCTAACTAAGTTCGTATCTAACGATCGTCATGGTAGCTATATCTCCTTTTTCGACTTCGATGAAAGCCTCACAGACTCTATCGTCAAAGAGCAACTCGCGTACTTTAAGCAGCGTAACCTATGTTTTGAATGGAAGACGTACAGTACCGACATACCAAAGAACATCAGTGCCGTATTGCTCGAGAATGGTTTTGAGCAGGATGAGCGCGAGTCATTCATGGTGTTGGACCTGTCTAAGGCCACCTGCAAGCCCTTTGATAAAGGTAAGATCACCGAGGTGGCGGACAGCAAAGGCATTCGCGATGCGATTAAAGTCCAAGAGCAAGTTTGGGGTGGCGATTTCGAATGGCATTACAATCATTTAGTCAGCCTTAAACAGCACGCTCCCGATTCAGTGTCTATCTATGTCGTGTATGTCGACGACCAGCCTGTGACCTCAGCGTGGATCATATTTAATGGAAGCAGCCCGTTTGCAGGTATTTGGGGCGGAAGTACCATCGAAGTATTTCGAGGTAATGGCTATTACAGTTTGCTACTGAACAAGCGCATTGAGGAAGCCAAATCGAGAGGGGTTAAATACCTTACCATCGATGCTTCTGATATGAGTAAACCCATTGTATCCAAACGTGGTTTTGAAGTGATCGCGACCACCACAGGGTATACCTCACCAAGTAGCGAGTAATGTGTTTTAAAGGAGTAAAGAGTGAATAATCAAGTACGTGTAGGTGTTGCTGCGGTCATTTTCCGGGAAGGACGCATTCTACTTGGCGAGCGCATTGGCTCTCATGGTGCTAATACGTGGGCGACGCCTGGTGGGCACCTTGAACTGGGTGAAAGCATTGAAGAGTGCGCGCAGCGAGAAACCCTTGAAGAGACAGGTTTAGAGGTCGGCTCGTTTAAGAAGCTCGGCTTTACCAACGATATCTTCGAAAAAGAAGGCAAGCACTACGTCACCTTGTATGTTGTCGCGACCAGTTCTCGTGGTGAGCCTCAAGTCATGGAGCCTCATCAGTGTAAGCAGTGGCAATGGTTCGATTTAGATGAACTGCCAGAACCTCTATTCTTACCTTTGGTGAACTTGTTGAAGGAGCCGGTAAACTTTAAGAACTTTGACTAGCCAGAACGCTCATACTTGGTACTCAAGCTATATTGGTTTATCTTTCTCACTCTGTTATAAAATAATGATTAAATTGAAAATTCAAAGGAAAACATGGCAGTTTTAGACATTCTTACCGCACCGGATCCAAGGCTCAAAGTGAAAGCGGAAGAGGTGCAAGATGTATCGACGGTACAAACACTCATCGACGATATGTTAGAAACACTCTATGCCACTGATAATGGTATCGGCTTGGCATCCACTCAGATCGGTCGTAAAGAGGCCGTGGTGGTTATCGATATTTCAGACAGCCGAGACCAACCGTTAATCTTGGTGAACCCGGTCGTCGCAAGTGGCACCAACAAAGCTTTGGGCCAAGAAGGCTGCTTATCAGTGCCTGACTACTATGCGGATGTCGAGCGTTTTACGTCTGTGGCTGTTTCTGCTCTCGATCGAGAAGGGTTGCCAATCACCATTGAAAGCGATGACTTTCTCGCTATCGTCATGCAGCATGAAATTGACCATTTATCGGGTAACCTATTTATTGATTACCTGTCGCCACTAAAGCGTCAAATGGCGATGAAAAAAGTTAAAAAGTACCTAAAATCGCACGCTTAATCCGGCTTATAAACCATTATCTCTTCAAACCCAACGCGTGAATTTCAACACATCAGCGTTGGGTTTTGTCGCTGTCCTTCTCAATTTAGTGTGCCACCCCTTTCATATTATGCGACTTTTCAATAGGTTGGTCCGTTCCCCTAGTAGAAACATGGTTTGCCAAAGCACTAAGCACTAAGCACTTAAGCAATAAACAGCAAGCACCGAAGCTATAAAAAGTAAGTAATAAAGCGATAAGGCAATAAAGGAATATAATGAAGAAAAACCTAGTGGTTGGCGGCACTTTGCTGGGTGTTGTGGCACTCTTTTTCGTTGGTAAAAACAGAGGCGAAGAACTGACCCTTGCCCCTTGTGATATGGGTGAAAAAGTCGAAACTCCCGTTCACTTCTTTACCGACGCATCGATGAGCGAGTCAAAAATTCAGAAGATGATAGGCTACTCTAATCTTGTTCTTCAAAATTCATGCGTACCAATGGAGCGAACATTATCAGGCATCACTAGAATCGACCTTTCTGGTTTCCAAGATGCGGAAAGTAGCAAGCTGCACAAACAGTTAGTTAAGCTGGTTGGCGACGAGGTGTTGGAACACATGCAGCGAGAGGGTAGCTACTATGCACTGGTTCTTCCTGAAGACCACGAGTTCTCAGACGACGGAACCTTTGGTACGGTTGATCTGAATTTAAGCCGTAGCTTTTTAGTGCTGTCATCTGCAGCAGAGGTAGGGGTACTTGAGCATGAACTCGGTCATTTGGCTTGGGCGTGGCACAACGACACTCCCGATCACTGGCTCAAAGGTATGTTGCTACAAGAAAACCATGATTATATAAAACCTTACTCTTTCGGCGCTTTGTGCCGGGAAGCGGGCACCGTGATGACCTACGCTGAAAAAGTATTGCCCGTGTATTCCTCGCCAAACATTCAATACTACGGAAAAGCATGTGGTGATGCAGAAAAAGCAGACAACGCAAGGCACATGCGAGAGTTTGCTCAGTCACTCGCTTTAAATGCCGCAACATAGGCAGCTAAGACAATAAATGAATAAATACCGACCCTAAAGGTCGGTATTTTTATTTGTTAGCTCTAATTAGAGCCACACTCCAACATAAAGCCATCTTCAGTGCGGCGTAAAGTGATCGTCGTGCTGGCCTCTAATTCCCCCTCCGGTAAATAAACCGCGCAGTTTTCAAACCCAGCAGAGTTAGCTGAATTGATCGTTTCATATACCTCTTCTGAGCTGTCTACATTTTCACCTGCGTAAACAATAACGTTATCGATTTGGGCAAGCATCTGGTCGGAATTTTGTGTTGCTTTAGCGTGAGCGAAAACAGAAATAGAACCAAGAGCAAGAAACAGTAAAGCCTTTTTCATTGTATACCTCGTAAGAGTTTAGGGTTGGTGTTGAGGGGCTAATATACATCGGAATATTTGTAGATCAACAAAAAATTATCGAATAACAATAAATTTTTGTTGTTTTGTGTTTGTTTTACCATGCGCAAAAACGGTGAAAGCCTCCGGTTTTATTGGGCTATACGCTCCTAACTAGCTCTTTGCTCGGTTGTGAGATTTTTTGGTGCCTGCGTTCTCACTGCGTCATTTTTTACGCAGCTAAACCTGTTGATGACTTTTGATGTATCTGTTCTGTGGGGGAATTCGCTGGTGGTGGAGGGCTACTGGCTTAATGTGTGGAGCAGTCGATCAAGATAGATTCACAACACATGGTATTTAGTGCTGAATCGGTGTGGGCTCATAACACGAACAGTAGAGTGGATTAATCGTCTCAGTCACATCCATCATCGATTCATAACACGCGGTGCTTTTGCTGCCAGTAATGTTTGTAGCCAAGCTAGCGCTTCAAAACGTTTGGCACTGTACTTAGCAGGATTAACCGAGCACTAAGCACCATGAAATTAATCGTGATGACAAAAATTATCAGTGCACAAAAAGCTTCATGGCTGCGGAACTTTAGGTATAGAATTCAGGAAGATAAAGACCACTGAATTTATAAGTATAAATACCAAGGTCTACCAGTGTGTTGAAAGCGGCGATGTAACGCCATAGCAAATCTAAGCCAAGTGGACGAGTACCAAGGCTTTGTGAGCCACTAAAAATGAACCGTTACACGCGGCGTTAAAGTGTTAGAAATATCAATAAGATAATTTTATTTTAAGTATGAAATACCGATTGATTAAACGATCAGTTTCACATACCATCTCTCGAAGCTTGAATGTCGTTCTGTAAATTTATCAATGAGAGACTCGCCGATACTGCGGCTTAATCATCATGCTATCGACAGTTCTGTAACCCAAAAGCTAAGGCGGCGGGGAAGAAACCGCTCAACAAGATGACGACTCACTCACACATTGCGCCATTTTCTGTATCTTGCCGAAACTATATCGAAAATCTCTGTGTTTCATCATGTTTGCGCCAGAAGCAAGCAGGTAAGGTCTTGTTATTAAATTAGTTATTATACAGAACCTGAATGAATCAGATTACTAAGCAGAATGGTCTCAGGGACAAAGTACAGAATTATCCGGTTTAAATAGGCTTAGCATTATTGAGGAAAATATATTGAGTCCAACTGAAATACCTAAAGAAATACTAGAAGCATTTAAAGTTCCCGTTCTATTCAAAATAATTGCATGGTCTTTCACTATCCTTATCTGTGCTCTTGGTGTTTATGCAAGCTTCCATTGGGGGGACTGGATTCACTTTGCAAGGGCTGGAGCAGTGATAGTTGTGCTCTCGCTGGCGCTTGAAGCTTCGGGGTATATCGACAAGTATTTAGATAAAATTCTAAATATGATTAACGACATTTTTCCTGAAATTGTCTTGAAGCAAGTGATGAAAAATAAGCATATGTATGGTTTAAAGGGGAATGAGTCTAAAGATCAATTGGTCCAAATCGCACGTAAAGAGAACTCAAGGCGTTTAACAGATATTGGTAATATTGCGAGTAATCAGTTCTATAAAAACTTAAGAAGAACTGAGTTTACGATTGCAACAATCGGCACGTTAATATGGGGTTTTGGCGACTTATTAGAAGCCCTAATTCCACTTTCAGTATAATGCTGTCAAAGTATTTAAGAGTGATTTGCTACGCTTGGCGGTTTCGCTTCGCTCAAGTATAGCCAAACGCCGCTCAGACCTTCATGCGATTTTATACGTTTAATAAGGTCCAATAAAAGATAAGGATAAAAATGGAACAAGTAATTAAGCTTCAGTTGGCGCTGTTTTTCGAGTCTTACCAAATGAGACCAGATAACTTGATGCATAGTATCAACTCAGACATGGGGAACTTGTTTGATGCAATGCCACAAATAATCCCAATGCCTGAAGATGCACCTCTCGATATTCCAAGGGTTCAACTTAGGTCTGAGAACAACCGCTACAACTGTAATATTGCTCCGTCGAGAGTTGATTTCATAATCAATGGTAACGGTAGCAATGAGTCGTCTTGGGTACAGCTAACAAATGATTTTCTTGCAAAACTTCGCTTGTTTGTACGCTCTGTAAACTCAAAAGCCGCTAGCATTCGATTTGGTCTAATCGGTAACTTTTTCATACCAGATAACGTTAATAGTGCGTCAATTACTAGAAAGTACTTAAAAGTTGATCTTAATTCGGCTGAGGAAATCAACCTGCGCTTTAACAAGCGTAATAGTTTATATGGGTTGAACCTGAACAATATAACTTCAATAAATACTGTTATAGCTGAAATCAACAATGTACCCAACAAAGGTGTTTTTATTGAACTAGATATTAATAACGTTCCTGACAATCGAAGACTTGATATAGAGAACCTTATTGAGTTAGTTAGTAAACAGTTACCAAATTTTGCACCCGAGAAGGTGAAAGGGTTAGTAAAATAATGAGTTCATCATCAACAAGTCAGTTTCAACCACCTTCTAGCTCTTCAGGTCAACCTAGTGATACGCAAGCATGGCAGAAACTAGTTTCTGATGCGGCTAAGCCAAAAACACCAGCTCAGATTCGAGCTGCTGGAGACATCAAAGTAAAAGTCGGAGTCTTATGGTTAGTTGGCATTACTTGTGCAATTTTGGCTATTTTTGAGGGCGTGGTTTTTGTAAGAACACCTGAACATGCTAAAGATATATGGGTTATTATCGCTCCAATTATTACAGCAGGTCTCACTGGTACTTTGGCTTTTTTAACTGGAGAAAAAGCAGGCTCATCGAAGTAGCATGCAACAAACGGTTTAAGAGTGATTCGCAATGTGTGGCATTTTTATTATGCGTTGGTTTTAGTGATTAAGGTGGTATGCGGGAGCTTCGGTATTGCGTTGCTCATACCTTAACAGGGCGTTAGGAATACAGGAGCAAGTTGGCAGTGCAGTTTACTGAAAGAGAAATTCAAGACTATATCTGGGAGAAGCGGGAGGAGTTCGTAGAGTTACTCGTTGAACCTGAAGGTCTTGAATTAGTGGAGTTTAACGATGATTTATCTGATGTAACCGCACAGCGATTAATACAGAATAAGATAAACAGTCAATTATTACAATTACACTCCAAACTATATGATATGGAGTTAATTGGTTGTGAGGTTGCTTTAGAGCAACATTCAAATTCAACCATAAGGGCAGACTTTTTGGCTGTTTTTCCGGGTGATACTGGTCTAGCTGTTATAGAGCTTAAAAAAAGTAAACAGACAGAGAGACAAGCATTTACGGAGCTTTTAGCGTATTCAAATCATATGACAACGTTGTTTCCTGCTATGACTAGAGATGATAGTGTTTATATCTTAATTTCTCCAATGGAAACACGGATTGCCCGAGACGCAGTGATTCAAAGTTTAGCATTTGACAATAGAACAATTTTAGCACTTGTCCCTAAATTGACCGATCCAAAAGATATAACTACGTTAAAACTTGAACTGTGGATTCCAAGCAACTCTGAACTAGCGTCATTTTCAAATATAGCATTCCGAGAAGAAAATTTTAGTGTCTGCAAGTTGTCTTGGGAATACGACCTAGGGCGTTGGGATGCAGAGAAGGGAAGCAATCCTCCTCATTACTTTGTAAGTCAATTCAATAATGTATCCTGCCTAGCTGCACAATATATGGAAGAGACAGGAGTCCATGGCTTTACTTATTGCTCACAACTGTGGTCAGAGTTATCTGAATCACTACCTTATACTAACTCATTAGTTTTGGTTGGCTTGAATCCATATGCAGTTGGTGGCGCTCAATTTTTGTCTGCTAACAGCACTGGTACCGAACATGAAATACCGGACCCTGACATCTATCTCCCTCACATAGGTGAACTAATACCCAAACTAGGTGTTGATGACCTTAGTGACACCAATGATGATGTTCTTGGTGGTTTACATCGAATATGGAACTCGCAGTTATTTAGAATTGGCAAGCAAGTCATAGACCTAACGACCAAAAATTTGGATGGGAAGTATATCCATATCGAATATGGTTTTATGGATTGGAAAACTTATCAAAGGTCGATGCTCGAGGATGTTTATTGCCATAACTTTGCAATCAGATCTACAGGCTTAATGCGGCACCTTTATACAGACATACTTAAGCTTGACTATGATGTTTGTAATAAAGTGGGATTAGAAAATCACCCTATACACGGAGATATGCCTTATTTAGGAGTCGATTTTTTGAAATCTCAGACCTATTTTCGGCAATTTATCTTACGCATGTTCAACACGTAAGTATTCCATACAAGCGTTTAAGACAGATTCCCAACGCATGGCATTTTTCATTCCATCGTTGGGTTTTGTGTTTACGGTGGTATGCGGGCGGCTTTTGTATTGCGTTGTTCACCCCCTAACAGGACGTTAGGCGAAAGGAGAGGCTATGCAATTTAACTTAATTGCAGCATTTACAGTTTTTATTGGTTCATACTTACCACTAGCGTTGATCTTGGCCGTCCAAGATATTCCGTTCTCTTGGTGGAGTCGTCCTATTTGCAAGTTTGATGATATAAGTAATTGCGACTTTATCCCATTTACAAATATGTGCATTGCTATTGCCTTTATTGTCATTACTACGTTATCTGTATTTTTTTCAAACTTAACGTTGGCTAAGATTACTTATCCCTTCCCAGTTAAGGTTAAGTCATCAAAAGGAATTCCAAACGACATAATTAATTATGTTTTCCCTTACGTTGTCTCATTTATGGGAATTAGTTATGACACACCTGAAAAGCTACTTGGTTTTGCGGTGTTCTTACTATGGATGTTTGCTATTACGTATAAGTCTGGACAGATAATAATGAATCCTCTCTTGTTAATGTTTGGCTGGAAAATTTATGAAGCTAAAGTGGACTTTAATGGTCAAGAGCGAGACGTCAGGTTTTTGATTAAAGGGGATTTGTCCCCAGGTGAATACAGAATCCAAAAGGTTCAAGAGTTTTACATTGGTCAGGTAAATGATAATGGTTGATTTTGATACGCTTAAAGCATTTGACTTCGCAAATGCTGATACATACTTATGGGTATTTAAAGAAAGTACTACTAAAGAAAAATTTAGAACTAAATTTGTACAAACAGAAACAGAGTTAAATATAGACTTAAAAGCTTTTATTTGTGCTGAAATAAACAGAATTACTGAGCATTCTCCTTACACATACATATCGCAAACAAATGAAAATAGCTGTTTAACGATCGCTTTTGATAGTACAGACTTCACATTGCTTAAGTCACAGGTTGACTTACCAGAAGTTGAACATCGTGTTAAAAGCGTTAGCGATCTAGTTGGTGCTAAAGGTTACGTTGTAAAGTTTATAAAAGATGATGTGGTGGTTTACGCTGTTAAAAGGTCAACATCAACTTGGAAAACATCTTATCCTAAAAAATTCGTCAATATGGTGTTCAAAAATGGTGAGCTTAAAGGTGTTGAGAACAATGCTTTTTCCATTGAGAAAAATTTTGATTTCTATGTGGTTAACGATACTGCGTTTATTGCTAACAAAAAAGGCTTCGAGTCATCAATGAAGCACAAGGAAGAATATGTTCAGGCTTTTGATACACTTCAAAAAAATCCTGGCTTTAGTTCATTGTTTTCTGATGTTTCATCAATCGTTGAGTACGTAGGCTCTAATTCTATTCAATTACGTCGCATGGCTATCATTGAAGAGAAAGGGGTTTATAAACAAGCTAACTTTATCAAAAACCTTATTTCAGTAAACAGTAAAAGAAATTGGGGGCTTAACTTTGAAAATGACAAAATTATACCATGCGAAAAAACAGTCAAAGTCATTCTTCAGGTTCTCCTTGACCATCGACTGATTAGTGAAATCACGGATCATATATACGATGTTCCAGATGCGAAGCCAGTATGATTCGCTATACAAACAGGTTAAGAACGATTCCCAACACATGGCATTTTAAATGCACTATTTTAGTGTTTAAGGTAGTTTGCTCTGGCTTCGATATTGCGTTACTCAAACCTTAATTGGGTATGAGTAACGCAATTTGTGGCTTGTGTCATAGGTTGCATAATCTGGCTAAGTGTATGTTTATCATCATGTTAAAGTAACTCGTATATATCAAACTACGGGCAACCTTATTATGAAAAAAGTTCTATTAGCACTTACTTTTGCTTTGTCAGCAATATCATTCAACTCATCGGCTGCATTTGGGCTAAGTGATTTAAAGCAAGACAAGATCTGTCATTTTGCTAACGGTGATGAAGCGAATGCTAAATGTAAAGATGGTGATGTAGCCATGTGGACACCAAATTCATTCGGTAACGAACAGCTACCAATTTTGTATATCTCACTGTTTTGCGATTTTGAAGCTCCAATTACTCATACCGTGGGCGGTGTTTCTTGTATTTTTACCACCAAGCGTAAAGCTCAATGGAGCGATTTTGGTATCACAGTTAAGTAACATAGCGTTATAACCCGCATTTTAAAGTAGAGCCCAACGGCAGCAAGCTATCGTTGGGTTTTTGTGTTTTTAGCGTAACGCGTTCTTGGATGATAGTTTCTGGCTTGGTGGCTTTGTCCGCTGATACGCTTAGGTACTATGAAAAAATCGGTTTGCTTAATAATGTTCAGCGTAATAGCAGTGGGCACCGAGTGTATAGCGCGAAAGACGTAAAGTGGTTTGAGTTTGTCATTCGACTAAAAGAAACGGCCATGCCACTCGAAGAGATATTGGAATACGCTCGATTAAGGGAGCAGGGCAGCAGCGCGGTACTTGAACGTCAGCGCTGCTAGAACAACACCAACAGAGTTTAGAGTTACTGTTTTGATGTTCAGAGGTGGCGCACTTTGTATTTTCCTCTCAAGGGTTTTATCGAAGTGATGAGGGAACTTATAAGAATTAGGCGTCGTAAGCTATAGAGGGAGGCAAGCTTAAAAGGTATGAAAAAATATATTTTTGGTTCGTTATTTTTATTGATCGTTATTGTTGGTGCCTACTTATCGTTTGGCGTTTATCGGAACTCTGCTTTCTCAACCAATATTGAAAATGGCAGCTATGGTGAGTGTCTGAATGACTCTGCGATAAAGAAATACAGTATTGATCTGTGGGATCGAGATGACGTTTTTGATATTCGTTTTGTCGAATCAGGTAATTCTCATTGCTTTGCACCAAAGTTTCCAGCAATTGAGGTTTCGTCCTCAAAAGTGACACACTGGCTACATATTGTGGAAACATCGAGCGGCGCGCAGTTTTCTGGTAAACATGCGTCCTTGGGAAACTTTGGTCCCAATTGGGTTTTTGTTGATGTTGGTAGCCAAGAGAAGCGTGATAGTAGTTATCCTTTTTATAGTTTGGGAGAGGTTTTTCGAGATAATCCAGGTTGGACTTCGGCTCCCCATATCACTTTAACTTGGAATGGAAAGTTGTTTGGGCTATCTGAAATAGGAGGGGTATTCTATCCAGTTGGCGCGGTGTCTTGGGGTTTTAATCTAAAAAGTTGGTCTTTAGCTCCAGAAGCTCTTTCCCCTAAATTACTCGATAAAAGTGCGTGGTTGGAAGTGGTGGAAACACTTAATGATGAGTATCCGGGCTATGTATTCAGTGCTGAATAGGCTATGCATATAACAAACGACTAAGGCTCAAGATACTTTTACTAATGTTCATGGTATGAGTTAGAGCTTCGCCCCTAACTCACTTTTGCCCCATTCCTTCTCAGCGCGAATATCTACTCAAAATTTGCGGCTGTACGTTTGCCTTACCTGTGGTTATTCGATGAAGTGCAAAATCAAGCTTTTTCAAAATAATGTGACATTTGACGGTATAATCACTCATACCTCTAGATACCTTACTGATTATCAGTGGAACTAAGATAATGAATACCGCACTATAGGACGATGAAAGACGGCGAAAGCCGTTTTGAAAGCGTTATACTTTTGAGGAAAAATATATGAAGTTTCTCACTAGTCTTTGTTTGCTTGCATTGACAGTGTCTCTTAGTATCAAGTTTGAAGTGCGACACTTTTTACAGATGCGCATGAATATACTCCGTTGGTGTTCTATACCCAAGCCTTTTGCGTGGGCGCGTATTTAATTTATGTGCAATTTCAATGCAGAGCTTCTGTGTCACGTGTGACATAGAAGTTCGTTTTGGTAAGTATTGTCGTATCAAGCCATTGGTGTTTTCATTAGTCCCTCGCTCCCATGAGTGGTATGGATTTGCAAAGTAAAACAGACAGTTATGATGTTTTTCTAGTTGTGCATAACCATGAAACTCAGTGCCGTTATCCGCAGTTATCGTCTTGAAAGGTAAGTCAGAGCGGGTCATGATTTTGCTCATTCTTACGTTGAGCGACTCGCTTGTTCTGTCGTCCATTTGCCCAATAAAAGTGTAGCCTGTCATTCTGTCGACTAAAGTCACGATACAGTGCTTGGTTCCGCGGCCAACGACGGTATCAATTTCCCAATGACCAGGCTCTTTTCTATGCTCAGCATTTGCTGGTCTTTCGGTAATATGACGCTTTGCAGCTAGCCGTCCACGGCTGTCTTTTGAGTTATACCTTTTCCGCCTTTTCTTAGTGGATTGGCGTAGGTGCTTCCATAGTGTTCCACCGAGAGTTTTGTCGTTCCAAACGTACTGATAAATGAGCTCGTGGCTCATTGTTGGATAGCCTTTTACCCTCAGGTATCCGACGATTTGGTCAGGACTCCAATCAAGTCGTAGCAAGGCTTCAGGTAACCTGAAGTCGATTTCGCTGTAGCGCTTATTTCTGCGCGAGCGACTCAGCCGGTTGCGAGCCATTTGTTGGGCTCTCCACGCCTGATAGGAGTACCTTTTAAAGTGTCTGTTGTATCGGGAATTGCGTTCAATTTCTCGATAGATAGTAGCTTTGTGACGACCCAGTTGTTTAGCTATTATAGCGGTACTAATTCCTTGCTTTCTGAGTGCAGAAATCATATACCTTTCGTTCTCAGTGAGGTGCGTGTATCTCATGTTTTTTACTTCTTGGCGGGAGCAAACTTCATGATTATCGCATCTCACTGTTTTTATGTTCAGAGGTGTCGCACTTCGTACTTGAATCCAAGTCTTTTAATAGTCATGCGAATACGGATTCTGCGGAGCAACTCTATGCTGTGAACCAAGACTATGCAAAGTGTTTGGATGTTCTATTAGGCAATTTTAAATCAGATGCCGAAGCCCAAGAAGCAATGTCCAAATTTTACAAAGCTCTCATTGCCAATACGGAGCAGATCCTAGAGTTGCAGCTTCAAGCCAATGATGAAGGGATGTTGGCTTTTTTAGAAGTGCTACATGACCGTAAGGTTTTACTGGGTTATATGGTCGCAAAAATGTCTGAACCTGACATAGCATTCGAAGCTGAGAAAGCTCAGTTAAAAGAGGCACACAGTTTCGACTGGAAACTAGTTCATCAAGAGCTTTGGAGAACTAATGGCTGTAATGCGATTTACGGTTCACTTGACTAAACGTTCAACACTCTGTTTAAGAGTGATTCCCAACGCTCGGCATTTTTGGTTTGCTTCAACTTTTGTGTCTACAGCACAATGCTTTAGGTTCAGTGGTCTGCATTGCTCACTACTTAATGCGCGTTATATATATCGGGAGTTTAAATGTTAGTTTGGGATGAAATAGATGTATTGACGGTCCTAGAGGTTATTCCTGAGGAAGAGGTAGATGGAATCTGGCATAAATACATTGTAGAAAAAGGGGGGATACAGCTTTCTATCACGGTGTATCAATATGATGGCGACGTGCGATTTGAGCTTATCAATTGTCTCAACCAATCTACTATATTTTCAATGGGACTAATAGGTTGTGAGGGTGTAATAAGGAAACTGGATTCAAAGGGTGAGTACCTAGAGTTTGCACCTGCGAAAAGTTTTGGCAGTAGGTACGATGGAATATCACCAATTCCTTATGGAGTAAGGGTAGCCGTGAATCCAAATATTAATATCGCATTATACGGTTGATCTACATAACAAGCATTTAAGGTTTCAAGATACTTTTTCTTGTCTCAACTGATGGCATTAGGTCAGATGAGCTAAAAAGGTTTTGTCCAAAAGCTTCTCAGGTTGAATTTTTACCCGTGGCACTTTCTAGCTCGAAAGTATCCCATTACTAGTTTCGCCAAAACACTTACAAAGTTTAAACTTACCTATAAGCCAATACTTCTCAGCTAGCGGCAATATTGCGGACTACGTTGCGCAATACACGTAACAAATCCATCAAACATCTCCCCCCTTCGGGGGTTAGACTCGTAAAATGCTCGATTTTTCATCTTGTTAATGTTTCAAAAGTCAGCTACCTAGCCGCGCATAAACCAAGCTTTCATGGCTTGGTTCGTGTGTCAAATTGCTCTTTCTCTTGAACTCCTTCTTTCTTCTTCCCCCATTAAAGTCAAATGAGTCCTAAAAACACAATATTGCAACCTTAAGACCTATTTCTCACCACCATAGTCTCTACACTCAAGTCTCCAGGCTAGAAAGCACATTAAATGAGGAGAGGGAAGTATGAATTGGAATGTGGCACCAATAATGGCTTTGGTCATTTTTCTGCAAGGATGTGGCGCACAAAATAGCTCGCAAGCCATTGAACAGAAATACACAAATCACGCTTCTAAATTTGCCACTGTTGAAGGCAAACGAGTGCATTATCGAGATGAAGGACAGGGTGAGGTGGTGATTTTATTGCATGGCACTTCGTCATCACTTCACGCGTGGGAGCAATGGACTCAAATCCTCAAACAAGACTATCGCGTCGTACGTATGGACTTACCGGGTTTTGGCTTAACTGGGCATCTGCCTCAAAACCAGTACGAAATCGCTGACGATATTGCCTTTTTAAGTGCCTTTATGAGAGAGATCGACATCGAACAAGCACATTTTGTCGGTAGCTCTTTAGGAGGACGCATAGCTTGGGAATACGGTTTACAACATCCAGAGCAGGTTATAACGCTTACGTTGATAAATGCCTTAGGGTATCCACAAAAATCGTGGCCACCAGGCATTGCGATGGCCCAGTGGCCAGTCATCGACAAAATAATGGAACATGTCACTCCAAGGTTTATGTTCGAAGATGGGCTTAAAGAAGTTTACTTCGACCCGCTACTTGTGGATGCGGCGTTGATTGATCGATACTACGAACTGACTACCTACCAACAAAATCGACAGGGATTCACACGTCGCGTCAAGGCATCGCTGGATCAGGATTCGGATAAGATAACACAAATTGCCAAGCCGACTCTTATTCTGTGGGGGAAGGAAGACCGTTATTTTCCAGCTGAAAATGCGAGAAAGTTTGAGCGTGATATTCGAGGCTCTTATGCTGTAGTGTATGACGACGTTGGACACTTACCGATGGAAGAGGTCCCTGAGCGATCAGCAGAGGCGTTTAAACAGTTTATCTCGAAAGGTAAGCCTTAGGACTAACCTGGTGCCAGCGCTTGAACGCTTTGTAGAAGCTGCTGGTATCTTTAAAACCAAGACGATAGCTCAACTCGGTAACGCTTGGAGGCGGGGTTTGAGTCAGCCAACGGACTGCTAACTGCTTTCTTGTATCATCAAGAATACTCTGGAAAGAGGTATGCTCTCTTTCCAGTTTCCGGTAGAGCGTTTGTCGGCTGAAGTGTAATTGCTGTGCAACCTTGTCTATGCTAAGTAGTTCTCCATTTTCTAGTCCGTTTACTACTATGGTCCTGACTTGCTGCTGGAGAGGCTGGGTTTGCGTTAATGTCTCAAGGTGGCTTTGTGCGGTTTTTGCCATCATCGTTTTCAGATACTCACTACTTGTCGCAATGGGAAGGTTAAGCCATTTCGATTCAAATATCAGCTGGTGATAAGCACTGTTAAATTCAATGGTTTCTCCAAAAACTGGTTGATATTTATCCACATAGTGCGGAGCTAAATACCCAAACTTAGCTATGGTTAGCGGGAAGGAATGGGCACTCAGCATTCTTGCCCACATCACCACTGCACTCATGCTGCGTTCAATGGCGGCTCTAGGGTAATCATGGCGTGATTCAATGGAGAGGGTTAAGCGGCACTGCTGTCCATCGTCATCCACTTGCCAACATTCCGAAGAATTCATCAGAAAAATATTACTTTGGAACGTGTTGAATGCGTCCCTTAACGTCGCGCATTGGCTCACCCAACTCGCGAGCACACCTTTTGATTCATGGGATATAGTTCGCCCAATGATGAGTCCAATTTCGGGCGACGGATGGTGCTGTTCGAGCAGTGACCATAAGGCAACCATTTGGCTTTCTGGAAGCCGATTCGATAGCGATAGCTTAGCGCTATTTTTAATGGCCTCAAGGATTATACCGTTAAGGTGATTAGATGCTTCGACCTGTTTACGCAAAGCGGCAGGCAACAGTGAATAGGCATTTACTAAATCAATGACAGAGGCGAATGAAACGGATTTTTCGATAGTGTTATCTGCCATGAGTGTTACCAAAATCTTAAGTCATAGCTAACTAATATCGCAATTTTCATCGTCTATCAATCTAGAGTGCTTCTAAAAAGTGGTCAGTTCACAACATGTTAGCTGATTGAGGTTATCAACCATTCTCTCAAAGATCGAACTATGTCCGATATTCAAGTTGGGCTAGGGGCGCATTTGCCCCACAAAAGGTTAGGTAAGAGTCACATCATCACAGGTGTCATTTGGGTTTGTAAAACAACGAATCAGAATACGTGCTAAAGGTTTGCTGTTCGGTATTTTTTTGTGTCTGATTAAACAATTTCTTAAATGCCTGTACATAAGCGGAATCAGAAGAATATCCCGATTTGATAGCAATTTCTTGAATGCTCATTTTCGAGCTTAACAACTGCAAAGATAAAACTAGCCTAATGTTTTGTCGCCATTGTGAAAAAGATTGAGAAAACTCTTTCGAGCATAATCGAGACAGCGTGCGTTCAGATGCACCGACTGTTGTCGCCCATTCTTTTAATGTAAACGGTAAATCAGGCTGTTTTTGAAGTTGTGAGAGGCGGGTTTCGGCTTGCCTTTTTAATCGTCGGGTAAAATAAATACAGAACAAGCATAAAACACAGGCGTGACGTTCGGTTTTTAATGGAAGACATTGAAGTCATAGAGAGATAATTAAATTTTTAATTGAATAATTCAGTTGGAAATGGAACTAATACTCTAAATAATACCGTTTTATACATGACTCTTTCTCATGAATAAGTTGTGACTTTAATTCAAAATAAAAATAAAACCCAACTTGGAGTTGTTGCTGTTATTTTAATTTAAACGTCATATTAAAATTTGGTATTTAGATGGGAGTTAGTGTTCGATGAACCTTTTTTAGCGAAATAGACTTCATGGTTAGTATGAGAATTGTTCTTTTTATAGATGCTTTTAGATGAGTATTTTTTTTAAGTTATTGTAAAGTTTGGGTTTGTTCGTGGTTTTCTTTGTCTGCTAGTTATGCTGATAAGACCTTTTCTTATCCAGCTTAATTTAATCACTCCTCCCTTTTATAAATTAGTTCAACCTAATTTAGTTCGTTCTAAGTGCATGGTTTAAAGGGGCCTTACATAATTGTATTTTCAGAAGTTTTGGGCTTTATCTCATAATTAAATAAACTTTGACATCTATTCAATAAGTAAAAATTTAATTCCCTTCTGGTTAATTTTCTGTGTAAATTAAGTGTGCTTGCAACGGGGGGAAGAATTTCCAATTGCAGGTTTATTGCAGAAATAAAATAATTAATATAAAGCTAAGGAATCAAGTATGTATCTAAGAAAGAGCAGTGCTAAACAGATTCACTCTATTGGATATCGCGCGTTAGGGCTAACAATGCTTTGCTCGGGCTTATTGTTGAATCCAATTTCACAAGCCATGGCTAGCGAGTTCAGTACTGATGCGGTAGCTCAGTCAGAAAGTGAATACTGGAGCACCTATAAGCTAGATATCACCAATACGGGCTCAGATAGCGCAGACATGCGTGAAGCCGTGATCGAATTTTTATTGCCAGTAGCGATTAACGAGATCAACTGGGCGTCGAACCATCTTTCTTACCCATCATGGGAAATCTCTCATACGACGCAAGCGGATGGGGTATTGAACGCAGTGACATTAACGTTCCCAGAAGGCTCTTGGGTTGATAGTGAGCTGGCCTCAGGTGAATCTGCGGCATTGACTATCTCTTTCGGTGGTGAACTGAATGATCTGAATGCGTTTGAGAATTCTGTTGTGGTGAAAGTGGATGGCGAAGTTGTTCCTCCACCAGAATTTTCACTGGATATTTTAGCGCCTGCTCAAAACTCAGTGGTTTACACAGGTACGAATGTTGACATCATTACGAGTGTCGAAGGCGAGGGTGCAAGCAAACTCGAGTTCTGGGCAAACAGTACCAAATTGGGTGAGCAAAATGTTGTAGAAGGTGCAACAGAATACCAACAAGCTTGGCTTCCAAGCGAAGTTGGTGCAGCGTCGATCACTGTGATGGCGTTCAATGACAATGGCGACAAACTCACAGAAAAAGCAGTTCAAGTGACGGTAGAGTCAGAATCGACGGCGCCAAATCCACCTGTGATTGAGTTTATCTCGCCAGACGCAGGCTCTTCTCACCAAAAAGGTGACAGCATTACCATTTCAGCGCATGTGACAGATGCAGATGATGATTTAGCGACGGTTAAGTTCTTCGCTAACGATGCAGAAGTGTGTTCTCTTGATGCGAAAACGACGCAAGATTTCTCTTGTGACTGGACAGCGCAAACGGCAGGCTCTACTGCGCTTCGTGCGGAAGCGAAAGATGATGAGCAACATGTCTCTAGTCAGAACTTAACCATCACGGTGACAGATACGAGTACAAGTTGTGGTGACATACCTCAGTACCAAGATGGTGTGGCCTACAAAGTCGGTGATGAGGTCACTAACATCGGCAATATCTACTCATGTACGGTAGCGGGCTGGTGTGGTAACCCAGTATGGACACCAGGAACCGGTCATCCAAGTTATCCAGATGCGTGGAAAGATGCGTGGGATGAAACGGGTGAATGTGATGCGAACCCAGTGCCAGTGGTAGACGTTCAATCACCACAAGATGGACAGAAAATCGCACCTAACCAAGCATTCGAAGTTGTAGTCGATGCATCGGATGATACTGAAGTTGCTCGCGTTGATGTTCAATTGAATGGTCAAGTGGTTGCGTCATCAAACACGCCTTCACAAGGCGATACTTACACCATCACGGTGCCTGCCCAAGTAGAAGGCCAGTACACATTGACGGTTGTTGCCTACGATGACCAAGGTGCGAGTGCGGAGGCGGCGCCAATTTCTTTAGCGATTACCGATAAAGACTTGGTTGTTTCTCTCGCATCTCCTGTCGACGGCTCAAGTTACTTCGAAGGTCGTGCGATTTCGATCAAAGCAGACGCGAAGAGTTACGAAGGCGATATTTCTTCAGTTAGCTTCATTGCAAATGGTAACGAGCTGTTTAAAGACACGGAAGCACCTTATGAATATGAATGGCTAGGTGCTCAGCAGGGTACATATGCTGTCACGGCAAAAGCGGTGAATACGGCCAACCAAGAGCAAACCTCTGCAACGTCTAACATTACGGTAAAAGAAAGTACGGGCGGTGGCGGCTTAGTCGATAACCCTGATCGCTCTATTAGTTACCTAACGTCTTGGGGTTTGAATGACTACCAAGAGTTGTTTAACTCAGAAGGTGATGGCTATCTATTGTCATTTGGTAAGTGGGACGCAAGCGGTAACATCACGATTTCTGATGGTATGCTAACACCACCGAATTACAATCCGGACTGGATGCCAACACAGTACCTAGCATGGTCAACGCTCAAGCATGACAATGAAAATGCCACCATGATGGTAGCGTTTGGTGGTCAAACTTACGAGAGCATTTGGTCGGCGATCAGTACACCTGAAAGCCGTGAATCGGTTGCGAACGGGTTAGTTGATTTGGTGCATACGCCATTCCCTGTGTACAAAAAGAACCTAAAACCTGAAGAGGTGGAAGGCGAGTGTCTTGCAACAAATTCAGACGGTAGCTGTGATTACAGCAAGTACCAATTAGCGGGTTACGTGCACATTGATGGCCTGGACTTCGACTTTGAGAAAGCGGCACGAATCTCAGACAAAGAGAACCAAGACTTAACGGCTTTGATCAAACTTATCCGTGAGAAAGTGGGTAATAAGAAGGTTCTGTCTCTGACGACTTACCACGTAGGCGCGGATCCAGTTGAATGTATGGATGCGAGCGTGTTTGAAAACTGCTCTTACATTGAAGAGTCTGGTCGTTCATCTCACCACGGTGAAGTGATTGATCTGTTGAAAGCGACCAAGAACGACTTTGATTTCTTCAACGTGATGACATACGACGCCGGTCGAAACTTCTTATACGAAGTCGCGATGGCAAACTACGCTGAGTACATCGGAGACAAGTCGAAGATTGTTCTAGGTAATACGATCAACAGTCAGTGGGCACCCGGTGGTAACTTTGTTGAAACACGTCAGAACAACCTAGACCGTGCTAAATGGCAGAAAGATAACGGTTACGGTGGCTTTTTTATGTGGGCGCTAGGCTATAACAACCAAAGTGTGAGCATGGCAGAGCAAGTGGATTACTTTAACGACATGATCAGCGTAAGTAAGTAGTACTTACCTTATCACCTACTTGAACGACGGAAGGCGCTTATGCCTTCCGTTATTTGTTCCCCAATCATTCAGAGCCCCAGATTCCCCTTGTGATAAAGGGGTTTAGCCAAAAGCGGTGAATAGTGCTTCATAACACTTCACATCGCATGCCCCCAAAGTGCGTCAGCACGATTTTCCTCGTTGATTTGGATACATGGTTTTCATTACTTGAACTCATGGCCGGAAAAAGTAAAGGGCGTGGACAAATTTAAAAATAAATTAATATAGTTGAAAATCATTGCTTTACATCGCATTTAATCTGAAAAATATATATTCAGGTTTGACCATTATTAGGTTCTATACTTATATAATAATTTCACTTCTAACTCTAAAGGAGTATTGATGGATATGTTGGGTAAAGATTGCTTATTGCAATTAGTACTTGAACACTTTCAAGAAGATATAGCAAAGTCCGTTAACTTTGTGACTGGTGAAGTTGGAGTGGCATATTCAGACTTACCACATAATCTTGTTTTTTGTGTGAATTTATCGCTTGTCGAAAAAATTTATCCCACTAGCTAACTCGCCTCTTTTTTAAATCGAGTAAAACAAAACCTCAAGGTTTAAATATGGTAACTGACAACTTTTTCTATAACGCTGAATTATATAGAGACTACAGTGAGCTTGTGATCGAAAGGCAGATACGGGGGAGTGATTTACTTATTTGTTGTTTAGATACAGGTCAATATTACGATAGTTTTTCATTGGCAATGTTACATTCTTATTACGAACAAAAGACAGAGATGATCTCATCTGGTTTTTGTCGGATTATGTCTTTGGTTGACAACAATAGTTTTAGAAAAATCAACTGTAAAGGGAACTTCAAAGAAAGGTTATTTAGTAACACCCGAGGTGAATTAGCTGAATATCTAGAGTCTAACAAAGTTAAAATGAAGAATAGTCATTTTTCCATCAATCGAAAAATAGAAAATAAAATCACATTTAATAACTTCGACCACGTTAATTTTAATCAGTACAATAGTAGGTTAGATGCGATTGTTATCGCATCATTAACCAATGAGTATCACGATATTGTCCGTAAGTATGCTCAAGACATCCTCATACCCGGAGGGCATGTTTTTATCTGTGATAACTCTCATGCACTAGAACTTAAAGGGATGCGGTGTTTG
This sequence comes from Vibrio sp. 10N.286.51.C3, assembly GCF_003050065.1. Classification (NCBI taxonomy): domain Bacteria; kingdom Pseudomonadati; phylum Pseudomonadota; class Gammaproteobacteria; order Vibrionales; family Vibrionaceae; genus Vibrio; species Vibrio sp. 10N.286.51.C3. The sequence goes on from NZ_PIGC01000006.1 coordinate 88,166, forward strand.
AAAAAAGGGGTTTATGTTCGTGTTTAGACTGATTCTCCTGTGGAAGCTGTCTTTGCAATCAATGGAAGAAATCAGTTCTAGCAGTAGCTCCGTGAGCTACTGCTATTCGTTTTTACGCGTAGGAAACTTCCGCTTTTCAAAGCAAATTCTTGCATCATGCAAGTTTGAATCGGTTAATTGTACACATGAGATTTTCCGAGATACCTCTGAGTTCCCGGCTCGAATTAGCCATTTCGGTAGATTCACTCGACACTAAAGTCGCCATATCACTCAAGCTGGCTACGTTACGGTTTATTTCGTTCACGGTGAGTGTTTGCTCTTCAGCAGCAGTTGCAATGTGTTGCGCCATACCTTCGATCTTATTAACTTGCTTGTTACTCTCGTCAATCTTGCATCCTGCCTGCGCTGATAGCTCTGAGGCTTTATTCGCTTTATCAACCCCTTGATGCATTACTGTAACGACATTTTCAGCGCCAACTTGCAACTTTTCTATAATATTTTGAATCTCAAGTGTGGACTCCTGAGTACGTTGAGACAGGGTTCTTACTTCATCTGCTACCACAGCAAAGCCCCGACCATGATCACCAGCCCTAGCGGCTTCAATGGCGGCGTTGAGTGCTAAGAGGTTTGTCTGTTCTGCGACTCCTCGAATAACTTCTAGAACCGTATCCACATTTTTTGCATCAAGCGCCAGCTTCTGGACTGCTTGTCCTGCAGAGGTAATGACTTCCGCCATTTCGTTAGCTTCTATCACATTATTTTGAATAATTGAGGAACTCTTCTGTGTCTCCTGCGCTGCAAACCGACTTGCTTCATTTGCTTCAACGGTTCGCCCAGCAACTTCCTCAACGGTAGCAAGCATTTCTGTCATGGCTGTCGCAAGCATATCCACGTCGTTTCTTTGCTGGTTAAGGCTATTATCTATTTGGTGTACCGAATCAGTGAGTTGCGTTGCCGACGCTGATACTTGAGTCCCAATTCCCTGAATCCCTAGCATCATTGATTGAATAGACTCTACAAACTGATTGAAATAACGAGCCAAGAAAATCAGTTCTTTGCTCCCTTCTTCGGGAATACGTTGCGTTAGATCGCCTTCACCTTTTGATAATGCTTTCATCGCAGCCAAAGTACGATTTATTGGGAGAGTGATGGTTTTGATGAAGTAACCAACGATCAGTGAGAGAACCGTTAAAATGCCTATTGCATAACCTATCGATGTCATCTCAGCTCGGTGAGTCGTCGCTTGTAAGGCCACCATATTTACACCAGAACCAACCATCCATCCCCAAGGCTCTAACATTATTGCATAACTGGTTTTTGGCTCTAGCGTTTGTTTGTTCGGGTTTTTCCAATGATAATCAATGAATCCACCACCATTTTTCGAAATGCTGTACATCTCTCTGACAAAATATTTACCCTTACTATCTTGAAGGTCCATAATATTTTTTCCTAAAAGAGAGGGGACGCCTGTAGCTATTTGCTTTCCTTCTCGATCACCTACGAAGATATAATTCCCACCATCAAATCGCATATTTGAGATGGTTTCCAATGCGCGTGCACGTGCTTCCTCTTCACTTAATTTCCCTATTGCACTTTGATTTTCATAATGCTTAATAACGCTAACGGCGCTTTGAACTAGAATTTTCACCCCTTTTTGATAACTCTCACGTACATGTTGGCGTGAGCCGTCTATATTTAAAATGGTATTTGCAAGTAAAGCGATTGCAAACAAAGCGAGAATCGCCCAAACTCTAATAGCAATCGATACGTTTTTAACTTCTTTAATTATCATGGATTTATCCCCTAACCAAAAATTTCCCAACGTACAACAAAGCTGTTATATCAAAGCAGAACCAGTGGATATTAATTTTTATATTATAAAATTAGCATATAAAAACCATTTATCTTGGTGCATGATGTAAAATTAAAAAATATTTTTAATTAGTGATAAAATGGATAATTAAACTAACTGATTATTAAGTTGATAAAATTCATTTCAAAAGAAATATTCTTTAAAGTGAAATATATGATTAGCATTTTCAACATAGTCGAATATAATTTGGTGGTTTGATATTAAATCCACATTTTTCAGTAATTTAAACTTGGCTTACTTAATAAAACTCGCTTTTCAAGCCTCATACGCCATGTAAACGGCCACGGAGCTACTTCTCCTAACAAAATCTCCCTTAGCATCCAATCCAACAAACACCTTTCTCATACATGTAATTGTCACCTTCAAGATGGCCCTGAGCTGTCGCAGTTTTAGAGTGGGCCAATCAATGCATTTTTAATATGTGTAATGTTTCATTTCTCGCATGTAACTCACAGACAAATCTCAAAGAAAAGGTACTCTAGTAAGTCCATGTGTTCGGCGAGTATTTTTGCATGCGTAAGCTCAAAATGGACACTTATTGCTTTGAAACTAGTGAGCTAAAGGACAGCTTGGTGGTTCCTTTAGGCTTGGCAAAGTTGGTTGTGACACTCTTACCCAAGAACATATCGTCTAAATTTGACGAAAACGGGGAGTAATTAGAAGCATTAGTTAACGCATTAAAAGACGCAAAGGCCGAAGGCATTTTACTTGAGTTGAAAGATGATGAAAGCCAAGAGCGCATTGTGTTTTCAGTGGCTTGATTGGCTAATCAATAACAAGCAATTCGACACGCTTGGTATGTGAAGTATGTATATGTTAAGTGTTGTGTTCAGTTGGTTTCAGAGGAATAAATGAAAGAGTTTAAGGTTAAGGGGAGCAACGCGATACTCAGGTATCATGATCTTCCCGGTTCGGAAGTGCCTATTATTTTTATACATGGTATTGGCTGTGCTTCCTCGTTTGATTATCCGGCCGTTGCGGCTAGTGATTGGTTGCTTCCTCATCGGCGCATTCTTGTTGATTTGTTAGGTTCTGGGTTTAGTGATAAACCTGAGGACTTCGATTATTCCATCTGTAGCCACGCGGCTTATCTTGAGGCGTTTATTCAATCTTTGTGTTTGGATAAGTTTGTTATCTACGGTCACAGCATGGGTGGCGCTGTGTCGGTTGTGTTGGCTGAAAAAGTTCAACCACAACTGCAGGCCTTGGTGTTGAGTGAGGCCAATCTTGATTCCGGTGGCGGGTTCTTTAGCAAGAAGATTGCGAGCTACACCGAGCTTGAATATGCCAATCACGGTCACGCCCAGATAGTGCAACACAGCATCGATGACCAAAATACTCAATGGGCTGCCAGTTTAGCCGTGAATTCAGCGATAGGTACACACAGGCAAGCCGTGTCCTTGATAGAAGGGCAACTCCCGAGTTGGCGTGATAGGTTGTATTCTCTGAACGTAAACAGAACTTATATATTTGGTAGTGAATCTTTACCTGACCGCGATACAGAAGAGCTGAGTAACCACGATATAGCGATCAGCGTTGTTTCTGATGCTGGGCATTCAATGGCGTGGGAAAACGCCGATGGGCTAGCTGAAGCTATTAAGCGAGCGATACTAATAACCTAATCAGTAATTCAAGTAGACATGGTGTGTCCGGTGTGATTGAGCACCACATAAGTGTGGCAGATCCTCGGTAGGGGGAATCCATGTCATTCGTTAGATTACTTTCAAGCATCATAGTAAGGATTATATTTTGGAAGAAGTACAAGAAAAATGGATTTGTGGTTTCTGGACGAGAATCGGAGCCTTGTTTATTGACACAATATTTTTAGGTGTATTGGGGTATGTTGTCGGCTTATTTCTAGAAGATGTTTTCGTCCAGCTTGGTGAGTGGGGAAGGTTGATTGGCTTTGTTGTGTCAATTACATATTTTGGTGTAATGAATAGCTCTTTATTAAATGGCCAGACAATAGGGAAAAAGCTTCTAAATATAAGAGTTGTTGACTCATGCAATTCAACTATCAGCCTACCGAAGTCCTTTTTGAGGTATAGCTTCCTTGCCGTTCCATTTTCTCTGAATGGAACACAAATTACTAACGAAGCAGTAATCCCATATTTAATGTACCTCTTATCGTTTATCGTATTTGGTGGCTTATGCTCAATTACTTACTTATATATTTTTAATCGCGTAACCCGACAGTCATTACATGATCTTGCCGTAGGCACTTATGTCGTAAATGCAGAGGCTAGTTCTGAAGAGTTGCCATCAGTCTGGAGACCTCACTTAGTGGTGGTTACCGGCTTATTTGTTACTGCGATCCTTGTCCCCGCTCTTACTTCTGACTTAACTGAATCAGAATCGTTCAAGGGACTGTTAGTAACACAGAAAGCAATCAATAATAATGAGTCAGTAAAATATGCAGGGGTCACAGAAGGTTCAACAACTTTTGCTTCATCAAAGTCTGGCAGTAAAACAACGACATATGTGAAAGCTCAAGCTTTTCTTTATAAAGATAGTGTTCGAGATTCAGAGATCGCAAAGCAACTAGTCCAAACTATAATTTATACTTACCCAGAGTCACTAAATAAAAACTTGATTAAAGTAACTCTTACCTACGGTTATGATATTGGTATTGCTTCAAAGTGGAATAGTTATAACTACAAGTTTAATCCGCAAGAACTCAAAAGTTCGGAGTAATCGTCATCTAACAAGGCTTTAAATTTTGTTCAAATGATAGCTTCGGTGCAATTAGGTACTGCACAATTGTGGAAGATCCTCCGAAAGGGGATCCCTGTCATTCGTTATAGCTCAACGATAGTCTAAGGAATCAGATGCACAAAATGCAAATAGGTTTAGTCATGGCCTGCATGACCACCCTTGGTTATATGATGGGGAGTGGTTTTAGTTCAGTAGAACAACACACAACCTCTCAAGGTGAAGGTTTCCCTATATTTGAAGTTGAAGTAGCTAAACCTTTTCCAGTCGTACCTTTGAAAAACTTCAATATTGCTACTGATAGTCCAGTTACTAATTTTCGAGTGCCTTTAGAGATAGATACTGACTCAAAGCTTAGTTTTGTATCAGACTACGAAGTTACAATAGACAATGGCTCTGGATTGGTGGGTCGAGTTAAAGTCGAGCGAGGTTTTATCAGTAAGAGTGAATGCATTTCAGCTTTAGGCTATTTGGTTGACAAGTTTCAGGAGTATTATCCAGCATTTCAGATTGAAGCTGGTAAATCGAGCTACTCTAAAACCGTTGGAGATTTGCGAGTCGGTGCTTCATGTTTAGTTTATGAAAGCTCCCCATACGTTTCGTTAGAGTATTACTTCGAAAGTAACTCTGTTGCAGATAACATTCTTAAAGCTTTTACCCGAGGATAAAGAGCTATAACAAACGTTTAATAATCAAGCTAAACACAAAGGTCGCCAGTAACAGGCGCCCTTTGTGTTAGTTGGCAACGCTGTAAGTGTCGTAGTCGCGCAGTAAGAATAGTGCGATACAGGCTGCGAGCATTGGCCAAGAGGCAAAGAACAGTAGGTTGTTGAACGGGTCCATGTATTTTCCAAAAGAGGCGAAAGTTGAGCCTGCGTGCAGGACCAAAACCGCACCGTAGGTGTACTTTTTCCACATGCCGACGACGAATGCGCCTAAAAATCCAAGCTGAGCGACACCCAGCGCCATCATCGCATTGTTCGACACGTCGATGCCGTAAAAGCCGAACAGTACTTTTGTCGAGTGTTCAGGCACAAGGATCTTATCCAAGCCCCAGAACAAGAAGACGATAAAAATGCCGACTCTCAGCAGTAGTAGGCTGGTCGCCAGTTTGGTTTGAAGTGTCTTTTCCATGGTATTCCTTTTAATGTACTCAAGATGCGATGAAGTTAAATGTCCATCAAAGGAGACCCATGGTCGTTGGTTTTTCTTTCGCTATTTTTCAATGCTTTATGTAACAAGGAATGTCTTGTTGACTCCTTGGTATATGACATGCTGTTTTTATTTTATGGTACTATTCACCCAAATAATCATTAATGGATATGTAACGTGAAAAAATACCTACTATTATCGCTTTCGGTTTTAATTTTGGCTGGTTGTGGAGCCCCTCGTTACACAGGGAGCGCGATTCCAGAACCTACGACTGAAGTGGATGTTGTGATTGTTAAAGACGCTGAAACACGTGAAGGGTTCTTAAATACCATGGAAACGTGGCTGCAAGATAACGATTATACTTACACCGTCGTACCAGATAAGTCGCAGCACGATCTTGATAAGCTAACATTGGAGTATGAAGGCCATTGGGGCTGGGACTTAGCCTTGTTCTTAAAGCAAGCGGAGATCAATGCTTATCAGAACGGGCAAAGAGTAGGTGAAGTAGAGTTTAAAGTTCCATATACGGCTAACCCGAATAAGTTCGGTAATGCATCTAAGCGTATTGGTTTTATGATGGATACGGTGTTTGGTAAGAAAACCGCTGAAGAAGCGACGAAAGCGGCCAATTCATCAGATTCAAAAGCGACGAACTAGCCTAATTAGCTGACTAACTCACTCACCCTTTGTTCGCTTTCTATTTCTCTTTAAGCTCTGTTCGAACAGACGAAGCCGTTGCTTTTACAGCTACGGCTTCACATCGTTTATATTAATTAAAGCTCTTATCTGAAGTGATATCTTACTCATTTCGCTTGGTATTCAGGCCTGGTATCAATAAACTTTGTTAGCTTTGCTTCTTTTCATTTCGAGCCAGCCAGATGAGTGGCAGTATGATCATCGCAGTGCCAATCACCATTGCAATATCAGGCATTTCACCAAACCAGACCAACCCAACTCCCACCGCTCCGAGTAAGCCGCTGTATTCAGCACTGGCGATTTTATTGCTTTCTGCCGATCGGTAAGTGACGACACATATCGCCGCGTAGATGAGGATGAAGCTGCTTGAACCTGCGGCAGTGATCAGTGGTGACCAATCCCATTCTCGGCCTTCCCAAATAGCGAGTCCAAGTGATGCCGGAACGCCTGCTAAGTTGGTTAACAGCAACGTTTGTGCGACGGTTTGGTGCTTCGGGAGTTTGCGGATTAATAAGTTATTGCTGGCAATGGTTAACGCCACGATAAGCGCAGCAATGGCCGCCCAATCGATCTCTGTCGGGCGAATGATGACCAGAACGCCCATAAAGCCGAATATTCCAGCAGCAACAGAGTAGCGGTTGAGTTGTTCTTTGAAAAAGACCAAGGCTAACGGAAGCATCATCAAAGGTGCGGCGTAGAAAATCGCGTTAGCGGTAGCCAATGGCATGGCATTGATGGCAAACACCATAAAGATTGCACCCAGTAACCAGATGTGCGCGCGCAAGGCATGCCATTTTAGCCCGTCGGTGAAGCTCTTTTTACTCACGCCAAAACAAAAAGGCAGAAGGATTAACACGGCAGTTAGTTGTCTGAAGAAGACAAATTGAAACACAGCAGTGTCTTCGCCTAAGGTTTTAATTAAGGCATCAGAGAAAACCGCAATTAGATTGCCGACAATGAGTAAACTCATTGCCATTCCAACAGACATTGTAGGCATGAAGAAGCTCCTATCATTGACTGACGCGTGTTCAGTGTGAGTTAAAAAGAAAGTGAAGAAGTGTGATGGCGTAATCTTAATGCATAAAATCGTTTCATATATAATGATAAAAATTCACTTAGTATGAGCTGAACTAATAATGAAATTACCACCATTGAGAGCAGTACAATGTTTCGAGTCAGTCGCTCGTTTTAATAGCTTTTCTCAGGCGGCTATAGCGCTTCATGTTACTCAAAGTGCGGTGAGTCATCAGGTTCGCTTGCTGGAGGAATACTTAGGTGAAACCTTGTTTGTGCGTCAGGGAAGGCGTTTATCGCTCACCCCGATAGGAGAGCGTTACTACGAAGATGTGTCTCATTCATTACAGAATATCGCGCAAGCCAGCTACCAAATCCGCGAAGGTGACAGTGGCAAAATTCGGATTGCAATGTACAGTTCTCTGGCCGTGAAATGGTTGGTACCTAGGCTCGAAAACTTACGCCAACAGCATCCAGAAATCGACTTAACGTTAAGTATGGTAGCCGATGAGCCTGAGTTTTCAGATCAAGTTGCCGACTGCTTTATCACTGCCTACCCGCCTAAGAAAAACTACGTTAGTGACTTCCTATACAAAGAGCAGTTATATCCGTTCTGTAGCCAAAAGGTGTGGCAGAGGATCGAAGATAAACCTTTGCCAGAGGCTCTGTGGGATCAGCAATTACTTTCAGTAAGTTCAATCTTCAAGGATGGCGGTGAAGCGAAAGACTGGGTTCAGTGGTGTGAACGCGGTGGCTTCAGCTTGCCAAAGGATGTGAAAATTAGCCAGTTCAGCCACATGGTACTGGCCGCCGAGGCCGTGAAATACCATCAAGGTATTGCGTTCCTGAACGACTACTTTCTTAACGACCAAGATCTTCAACAAAACTTGGTTCGTATCCCAATGCACGATTTGCCGACTGGCGACAACATGTATTTTGTATACAAAAAGTCGAGAGCTAAGCAGTTTGAAATCAAAACGTTAGGCCATTGGCTTAAACAGCAATGTTTTGATTATGAGTAAGCCGTAAACAAGACCCTTATGCTCGCGGTAAGCGTAGACTCGTAGTAAAAAGAGTCTACGCAGGCTGCAATTATCAAACAGTTTAAATTTGCTCACACTCCGGCGTTGATGCCGAAGGCTTCTCAATGCTATCAGACTCAAAATGCTGTTGCTTAAGCAAGCTTAGCGTCAGGTTTATCGGCATCGGCTTATAAAAATAAAAGCCTTGGATATAGTCGACACCTAGCTTAGACAAGATTTTTACTTGTGATTCGTACTCGACACCTTCGACGATGACTTGCATACCTAAGGTTCGTGATAGTTGAAGCATGGATTCGAGTAAAGGGAGACCAAAGATGGATTCGTCGGAGATGTTTTTCACGAACACCCGGTCGATTTTGAGAATGCTAAACGGGAACTGTCTTACAAAGTCTAATCCGGCGTAGCCTGTACCAAAATCATCAATCGCGACTCTCACGCCCATGTTCGATAGCTTGGTAAGGTTGTCTCTAATTTTGACCATATCGGCATCAGAACATTCACCATCTTCTGTTACTTCAAATACCACCTGCTTGAGGATCTCAGGGTGTCTTTTAAAGATGCTAATTACCTTGTTGGAGAAGTTACTGTTGGACACAACGTTGCGACTGATGTTGACGCTGATGTACTTTGATTCGAACACGTCTTGATTGCTTTTCAGCGTCATTAATACTTTGCGTAGCACGAAGTAAGTGAGCTCCTCAATCAGCCCTAAGCTTTCAGCTAGTGGGATGAAAATAGCAGGGGATACGTTACCTTCAATTGGGTCGTTCCATCGTAATAATGACTCACAGCCAACGATCTCGTTGGTGTTTTGGTTAACGATGGGCTGCATGTGAACATGTAGATGTTTGTTTTTTAGTGCACTTGAAAGCGAATACTCTAAGCTACGTTGGCTCTGTTTCTTATGTTTGACGGAAAGGAGAATAATGGTCGTAATTCCGGCCATCAAAAAGCCAAACCATAAATAGCTCAACATGAAGTGAAGATAATACTGATACCCAATGTATGAGGTGATGGTCAGCGGGTAAATGTTTGATTGTATACGCACCTTGGCTAATGATGAGTCAATGTTAGTAGGGTGGATGTCTCTTTTGATCACTTCGACTTTAGCCTGTATTCCATGGCTGTTAAGGTTTGTTTCGACAATGTCATAGATGAAGTGTGGCGGAATCATCAGGCTCACACCGGCATTTTCTTTGTTCGAGAAAATGAGCATGATGGACTGAACTTGGGTGATGGCCGAGTTTGAATACGACAGGGTCGTTAAATTTGGATCGTCATTGAGTCTTTGTCTGATGGTGCTGTAAAGGCGAAACGAAACTTCACCATCTGTAGTCGAGCAATAAAACTGGTTCTGTTTATCGAATACCGCTGCTTCTTTTACCCAATCGGCATCAAAAACGGTTTGTCGCATCTGTCTAACAATTACATCGCAAGATTGGTCAGGGGTGATGCCTGATAAAAAACGGTCGAACCTCGATTGGATACCTTCAAGTTGTGTTTCGACGAGCTTTGATGTGTCTTGGGTTAAATTCTGATAGTGAGATGGTGTAAACGGGATAAGCAATGCCATAGAGAAGAAGAAAGAAATGGCAAAGTAGAGCGAAGTCTTGGCAAAATGTTGGTACTTGATATCCATAGTTGGAGAAGCGTTACCGATTGGGTGAGCATTCAATTTAATTTATAAATTTAACGATTGCGTAGCAATAGTAATAATAAATATTGTGAATGCGCGCATGAATTATTGATAAAGATAATATATTTTCCATTTTTACCAGCGAAATCTTGATGTTATCTCGTTTTTTTATTGGTGGGATTGGTGATATTTTGCATTATTCACACGTATAAAAAACGCTTATATCCCGATAAATTTTGATGTTATTTGCTTAAAGATCGAAAGAGATTTAAATATAGAGCCATGTTTAATCTAATTAGCTGATATGGTCACAAGTTAAACAAGGTTATATGGAAATATCATCGAACCGTTCAGGGGTGACAATATTTAGGATGTTTATGAAAAAACTTATATTAGCATTCATAGCCGTGTGCTTCTCATTCTCTGCGTTGGCTGATCAAAGTGCTATCGATTGTGAGAATGCGATGAATACCATCGAGATCAATCAGTGTGCCGCAATTGAGTTGGAATCTGCACAAGCGGAACTGGATAAATACCTTGCAGCCAGCTTTGAGCACAATGCTTATGATGCTGAGCTGGTGGCTTCAATGAAGAAGGCTCAGGAGAGCTGGCAGACGTACATGTTGGCTCATTGTGACTCTGTATACACCCAATGGCGCGATGGTTCCATTCGAGGGGTTATGACGCTTTCTTGCAAAACCAAACTCACTAAGCAGAGAACACATGAGGTATGGGAAAACTTCTTAACCTATATGGATAGCACGCCGCCCGTTTTACCAGAGCCCAAGCTGATGAAGTAGTTGAGCTGAGATGCTTATGAGAGTGTGCGCTTGCTTCAACCGTTGGCGTTCGCGTAGGCAAGTGAGAGGGGATCAAACGAAATTCGACAAAGAGTACTTTTCTAGAGGAAGTGAACTACTGACATTTAATTTTAAAGGATTGAAGTTCGGTGTCGCGATTTGCTTTGATATTTGGTTCCCAGAAATCATGAGGGCATATCAGTCGGTAGACGTTATTCTCCATCCAGCGAATTTTGGTGGTCATCATAGCTTTGCCATTGCTCAAGCGAGAGCTTTAGAAGACGGGTGTAATGTCGTGACGTGTAATCGCGTTGGGCAGGATGTGGTAGATGCGTTTTCCGCGACATATTGTGGTGGCAGTAGAGTTTATTCACCAAAAGGTGAGTTAGTGACTCAACTCAGCGACAAGCAATCTGTAGAAAGTGTGAGTATTCAGGATCTGTCTATTGCGCCTCAATACAATGGTGTTGATGTGTTCGATGAAATGCAAGAGATAGCTTCAGTGTTGAGTCGTTAGAATTTCTCGTCTAATGGCGTTTGATCGAAAAGGGCAAGGTTAGATAACCTTGCCCTTTGGTTTAGGAATGACATTTTCTTAAGTCTTATCGTTCATTTGATTAAGACGTTCTAATGAATTGCCGGTTTTCATCCGCTGAGCTTGATGGATATTGACCATGAGGCGATTGAGCAACTTTTGTAGCAGTTCAATATCAGGCAGCTGTTGATTTTTTGCTTGTACTTCTAGCTCCAGTGCTTGTTTAGAAAGCATCTTAAGACCTAAATTTAGAGACATACCTTTAATGGAGTGCAGGGTGCGGCACAATAGCTTCAACTCTTTCGCCAAATAATATTCGATGACTCGATCAACAGACTGTTCAAACTCAATAATGGTTGAATCGATAAGCAAGTTGAACCCTTCTGTGTCGTCTTTCAGTATGTGTATTACCTCTGAATGGCTTATTTCTTCTTCCGTTAATCTCAACGTTTCAATTGGTTTTCGGTGAAGCTCAACGATATTTTCATCATAATTTGAGTCTTTAGTTTCAGTTTGCTTAGGTAATCGATTTGAAAACTGTTGTAGGGCGTCAAAGAAACTCTCTTGCTGCAATGGCTTAGTAAGAATATGGTCAACACCGGCCTGAATAAAATTGTCATGAGCTTCACGAAACACATCTGCTGTGTAGGCGAAAATTAAGGTGTCGAGCTTTAGTTTCTCGCGGATGTATTGAGTTGTCTCGACCCCGTTCATCTCGGGCATGTGATTGTCCATCAAGATAAGGTCATATTGAGTGGTTTTGAGGCGCTCAATCGCAAGCTTACCATTTTTAGCAAGATCGACATGGTGGCCTAAGTTTTCACAGAAGCCTTGCGCAACAATGGCATTGATACGGTTATCTTCGACCAATAGGATGTTCATTGAATTACACGTGAGGTTTTCTGTATTCGTCATCTGTGTCGTACTCTCACCGGTTTTGCCTTCTTGCCACGCAATAGATATAGAGACTTGGAATTTTGTTCCAAGGCCAATTGCGCTGGTCAAGATGATTTCCCCATTCATTAGATTGACAAGGTTCTTAACGATCGCGAGGCCAAGCCCTGTGCCGCCAAACTGTCTGGTTGTTGATGTATCTGCTTGTTCAAATGAGTTAAAAACTTGTTCGTGCTTGTCTTTAGGAATACCAATACCCGTGTCTGTCACGCTGATAATGAGCTGGTTATTTGGTCTATTGAGATCCGCTTGAATGGACACGTGACCTTCTTTGGTGAACTTAGTCGCGTTCCCCCCCAAGTTGTACATAATTTGGCGCAGCCGAGCACAGTCTCCGATAAGTTGAATATGGGTTGGGATGTTATTTTCGATTAACAAGCGAATGCCTTTCTCGTCTGCTAATGGCTTAAGTGCGCTACAGACGGGTTGCATAACTTGGGTAAAATGAAAGGGTGCAAAGTCTAACTCAAGCTTGTTTTCTTGTACTTTAGAGAAGTCGAGAATGTCGTTGAGTATGGTCATTAAGTGGTGGCCAGATTCAAGAATGATGTTGATGTTCTCTTTTGTTTCAGGCTCTTGGGTTTGGCTTGCAATGATCTGAGATATGCCAAGCACTCCATTCATGGGCGTTCGAATCTCGTGGCTCATGGTCGACAGAAAATCGCTCTTAGCTTTTACTGCGGCTTCTGCTTTGGTTCGTTCGGCGATTAGCTCCTGATTTTTCGCTCGCATTTCACTGTCATTACTGATCAAATTGGCTGTCATTTTTTGAAAGCTTTGTTTGAGGTGAGCGATTTCGTCTTGGGTGTTTATATTTGAACCCAACTCCAGAGTCGCAGCGCCTTGATCCAAATGGCCAGCGGCAACTTGGTTAGTGGCTTCAAGTAGGGTGTGTAATCTTTGATTAATACGGTTTGACGCCCACGCAGCAACAATCAGAGAAATTAATGTCGAAAAGAGCGTTCCGACTAATAGAGCGTAATCGGTTTGCTTGGCGGAGTTATCAGATTTAACAACACGAACACTGATTAATTGTTCTTCTATTTCGATAAATCGAGCGATTTCACGTCGTATTTGGTCAATCAGTTGCTTTTCCGTTTGCTGCTTGGTGAGTTCTACGACACTCTGCATGTCTGCTTCACCTTTATTAACGAGGTTGCGCTGTAAGATTTCCTCCTCTCCGGATTCTTTGAGCCAAGTTTTATGGATATCATCAATTCTGTTTAGGCGATCAACTTGAGGTGGATTATCGCTAACTTGAGTAGCAAGGGTTTGAATTTTTTGACGCCACACATCGAGTGCGAGGTGGTAGGGCTCTAAAAAGACAGGGTCTCCTGTGATTAGGTAACCACGTTGTCCTGTTTCCATATCTACGACTAGGTTTAGTAACTCCTGAGCTCGAGCAATGGCTTTGTGAGTATGGACAACCAAGTGGTTGTCTTCGACCATAGATTGGCTGTTTTCATGAACAGAAAAGGAAACAGCAACCATTAAGGTGATAGGAATCAAAAAGCTGACTAATAGCTTTTTCTGTAGGGATATCTTGTCAAACCAACCCGCAATCATAAAACGGCACTCTCCATGTCCATGTCATGTATTGATAGTGTAGATGACAATTAGTCGTAATGTGTGTAATTAGTAGCTTATTCCGTAAGTGCATATTCTAGAGTGTAAGTTTTTGAATATTCAAGGCATTTTAGGGGCGAGTAAGTGGCGTTATTATGTTCCAAAAAACAAATAAGCTAGCTTTCAACGGTGTAATGTGTATGGCGAGTACTAAATCGCTTTTACACTGCTTCGTTCAACAAGAGTCGGTTCCAGTTCAACGACTTGCGGGTAAGCGTCTGGAGTTTGTAATCTACTCAAAAGCGTATCCACAGCCGCTTTACCTAAACGATGTTTTGGCTGGTGGATAGTGCTCAAAGCTGGGGTCATGTATTTAGACAGGTGGATGTCATCGTAGCCAATGATCGAAAGATCGTTTGGAATCGATGTGCCATCTTGAGCAGCCGCGTGAATTACACCCATTGCCATCATGTCATTGCTAACAAACAGTGCTGATGGCATTTCACCACGCGCTTTTAAAGTTTGGTAAGAGTCAAAACCGCCATCGCATTCGAAGTTTGATTCAACAATCCACTTAGGATTGATCTCTAGATTCGCTTCTTCCATCGCTTGCTTGAAGCCTTGATAACGAGAAGAGGCTTGATTGCGGTGAAGTGGGCCGGTGATACAACCAATCTGAGCATGACCGTTATCGATCAAGTGCTTGGTTGCCATGTAACCACCTTGGTGCGAGTTATCTTGGATCTTATCGCTCGCGAACAACATTGGGCCCCAGTCCATCACAACGATAGGTAATTCTGGGTAGCGTTCAAATACATCAATGTGCTCGCCCTCAAGGGTTGAACACATCAGCATTAAGCCGTCGACACGCTTTTGCAGCAACGTATCGATAGAGGATTTCATGCGTTCGCTATCGCCTTCGGTGTTACACAAGATAAGGTTGTAGCCTTTTTCGTAGCAACGACGTTCTACACCTTTTACTACCTCGCCAAAGAATGGGTTGGTAGAGGTCGTCACGAGCATCCCAAGGGTTTTGGTTTGCTTCATTTTCAAGCTACGAGCCAATGCAGACGGTGCGTAGTTGAGTTCTTTAGCCGCACTGTTAACACGCTCAGCAATCTCTTCACTGACAAAACGTGACTTGTTGATCACATGGCTGACGGTTGAAGTTGAAACCTTTGCTAGCCGAGCGACGTCTTTCATTGTTGTCATAAAAAATCCTTGTGGGAGTAACTTGCCACGTTGCGCGATATTCTGCCCGAAAACAGGGGCTTATGCTTGTTATTTGTTGTTACCGAAATTGAAGGCTAACACCCGTTAACTACGGTTTAGCTCAGGAGTTAAGCCTTCAAATAGGTGTCAAGCTAAGCAGATAATTGCTCTGATAAAAACGCATCCGTTTCAGCTCTGCTTGGGATTGACGTCTGAGCGCCAAAGCGAGTCACTGAAATTGCAGCCGCAGCGTGAGCAAACTTAATTGCGCGTTCTAATGGCATGTCTTCAAGCAAGCCCGTCACTAATGCGCCATTGAAGGTATCACCAGCAGCCGTGGTATCTGTCGCTTCAACGCGGAAGCCTGCAATTAACTCACCTTCTCCGTTTTTACTCACCCAAACGCCTTTAGCGCCAAGTGTGATCATCACAGTCTTGATGCCTTTAGCATGCAGAGCCAAAGCCGCCTGATGAGCAGATGCGCTGTCGGTTACGGTAACGCCTGTCAATACTTCTGCTTCGGTTTCGTTTGGTGTAATCACATCAACACATGCTAGTAAGGTATCCGACAATGGACGAGCAGGGGCAGGGTTTAGAATCACGCGAGTTCCGCTCTCTTTCGCTACTTTTGCTGCGTATTCAATGCCTTCAATCGGTGTTTCAAGTTGAGTCAGCAGGTACTTGGCTCCGCGAATCTTCTTTAGATGTGGTTCGATTTGGTCGCAAGTCAGCTTGTCATTAGCTTCTGCAGAAAGACAAATGCTGTTTTCGCCCGTTGCAGATACTTGGATCATCGCAATGCCAGTTGGGGTGTTGTTTGCAACGATAACACCGTCGATGTTGATGCCGTCTTTAGCGAAATCTTGACGAATGTTGATGCCAAATGGGTCGTCGCCAACACAGGCGATAAAGCCGATATCTGCGTTTAATCGCGCAGCAGCGACCGCTTGGTTAGCGCCTTTACCGCCAGGGATGACCTGATAGTTACCGCCAATCAAGGTTTCACCCGGACGAGGGAACGAAGGAACTTGCAGTACGTGGTCAGCGTTAACGCTACCTAAAACAATCAGTTGAGTCATGATACGAGCCTTATGATATATCGTATTTGAAAATGCATGGGTCTTTCTCATTACGTTGATTGCTCGCCTTGTTAGCGGCTTATGAGAAACAGCGATGCACTGTCGGTTTTTTTGTATTGAGTCAGTGAGCTAATGAGTTAAGCAAAGCAGGGGATAGGGGCTCCCTGCTTTATATCGTGTTATCTAGTAACTATTACTTAGCGATGATTTTTAGAGGTACTGGTACGTACTCTTCTACTGTTTCGCCTTTCAGTACTTTGTCTGCCATTTCGATACCTAGAGAACCGATTAGGTCAGGCTGTTGTGCAACCGTTGCGCCTAGTAGGCCGCGGTTAACTGCAGCGATGCCGTCGTCTGTGCCATCAAAGCCAACGATCATTACGTCTTTACCTGAAGCTTGAACTGCACGAAGTGCACCCAGTGCCATTTCATCGTTTTGAGCGAATACAGCTTGTACGTCTGGGTTTGCAGCAAGCAAGTTTTCCATTACGTTCAGACCTTTAGTACGGTCGAAATCAGCAGGTTGGCTTGCAAGAAGCTCAAGGTCGCTGCCGTTTACTGCGTTCATGAAGCCTTCACCACGTTCACGAGCTGCTGAAGTACCTGCGATACCTTCAAGTTGGATTACTTTCGCTTTTTCGCCCACTTTTTCCATGATGTAGTGACCCGCCATTTCACCGCCGATTACGTTATCAGAAGCAATGTGGCTCACTACGTCACCACGGCTTGCGCCACGGTCTAGCGTTAATACTGGGATGTCTGAGCGGTTAGCAATACGAATAGCGTTAGACACAGCATCTGAATCCGTTGGGTTAATCAGGATAGCCTTAACACCACGAATGGTTAGATCTTCAATGTTCGAAAGCTCTTTGCTTGGGTCGTTTTGAGAATCAAGAACGATAAGCTTGTAGCCTAGCTCTTCCGCTTTCGCTTCTGCGCCATCTTTCATGGTTACGAAGAACGGGTTGTTCAATGTAGACAGAACGATTGCCATTGTATCTTGCGCCTGTGCAGACACTGATACCGTTGTAGAAAGAAGAGCAGCAGAAATAAGAGTCGCTAATTTTTTCATGGTGTAAGTCCTTTGTGTAGGGTGAGCTAGGAGGTGAGTCCTAGCTCGTAGTTACATTATTTATAGATTCTAATATTTTAAGGTAAAACAAACTGTTACTTTTATTAAACTAGAGTGTTACTTGTATTAACCTAGGATGTGAATAGGTTTTATTTGTTTTTGTTGTCGACCAATACCGCCAGAAGAATAACCACTGCTTTTGCAATCATCTGGTAGTAAGAAGATACGTCTAATAGGTTTAGGGCGTTGTTTAGGAAACCGATAATCAGTGCACCAATCAATGTGCCCATGATACGACCACGACCGCCAGCTAAGCTTGTGCCACCAAGAACCACGGCTGCGATAGCATCTAGCTCATAACCCATACCTGCGGTTGGTTGAGCTGACGACAAACGAGATGCCACGATGATGCCTGCCACTGCTGCTAACAGACCACAGATTGCGTAAACGCCGATTTTTACTTTGTCTACGTCGATGCCTGATAGGCGAGTTGCTGATTCGTTGCCACCCAGTGCGTAAACGTAGCGACCAAAGCGTGTGTGGTTAAGTAGGTACCATACCGCTGCGAATACCACGACCATGATCCATACTGGAACTGGGATACCCATTGCGTAGCCTGTACCGAACCAAGCGAATGCGTCTGCTGTGTCTGTGAAGCCAGTTGAGATAGGGCGACCATCGGTATAAACCATGGTTACGCCGCGAAGTAGTGTCATGGTTACAAGCGTTGCGATGAAGGCTTGAACCTTACCCTTAGCGATAATCACACCACTGATAGCGCCCAATGCTGCACCAGCTACAAAAGCAGTTGGCACTGCTATCATCACAGGGATTTCCATGCCAATCATGCTGGCTGCGAATGCGCCACAAAGTGCCAGTACAGAGCCGACACTTAAGTCTATACCCGCGGTTAGGATAACCAACGTCATACCCACAGCGATGATTGCGTTAACCGAGGTTTGGCGCAGAATGTTTAGGATGTTGTCGACAGTAAAGAAGTTCGGGTTTAAGAAAGAAACGACAACAATCAGGAAGATCAAAGCTATCAATGATTTTTGATCAATCAGCCACTCTTTGCTGATTAACGGCTTCTTCTTAGGCGCTTCAGTTTCAGTTGTTTTGCTCATGGTTTTGGTACTCATGCTGCGTCCTCGTTGATCTTTTTACCGACCGCACACGCCAGTAATAATTCTTGGTTTGCTTCTTTAGCATCAAATTCACCGCTTACACGGCCTTCATGCATCACCATGATGCGGTCACTCATTCCTAACACTTCTGGCATTTCAGATGAGACCAAAATAATGCTCATGCCGTCGGCTTTAAATTTATTAATGAGTTGGTAAATCTCTTTCTTGGCACCGACATCGACACCACGCGTTGGTTCGTCGAGAATCAGTACTTTTGGTTTGGTCATCAAGCCTTTCGCAATAGCCACTTTTTGTTGGTTACCACCAGAAAGGTTGCCAATAATTTGCTCGCGAGTTGGGGTTTTGATGTTGAATAGCTTGATGAAGTCATCAACCGCAATCACTTCGTCTTTATGTTGGATTTGACCGCTCTTAGTCAGCAGATCCAGTGAGCATAGAGACATGTTTTCTTTAACAGAAAGCCCAAGTACTAAGCCATCGCCTTTACGGTCTTCTGAGATGTAAGCAATGCCATTGGCCAAGCCATCTCTCGGGCTTACAGGGTTGATGGTTTTGTTTTCTAGGTTGATGACGCCGCGTTCACTTGGAAGGGCACCGTAAATCACTTTCATCAGTTCGGTACGACCTGCGCCCATCAGCCCAGATACACCCAGGATTTCACCGCGTTTTAGCGTAAAGCTCACGTCATGAACACCAGAACCAGTCAAGCCGATCACTTCAAGGCAGGTTTCACCGTGGCTTTGGCCGATACGTGGATATTGCTCGTCTAACTTACGACCAACCATCATTTCGATTAAGCCATCTTCGTCGGTGTCTTTTACTTCACATTGACCAATGAATTTGCCGTCGCGAAGTACGGTGATGTCGTCGCAAATCTCAAAGATCTCTTTGAGTCGGTGAGATATGTAAACAATGCCGCAGCCTTCATCACGCAGTTCGTTGATCACCTTAAACAGAGACTCAGTTTCAGTATCGGTTAGCGCGTCAGTCGGCTCATCCATGATGATGACCTTTGATTCAAACGAAAGGGCTTTCGCGATCTCTACCATTTGTTGCTCACCAAGGCTCAACTGGCCTAAAAGTGTTTTTGAGCTGTGCTTTACGTTCAGGCGTTTAAGTAGCTTGTCCGCTTCTTGGTACATCTCGCTCCACAAGATGCGACCCATGGTGCCGGTGATTTCACGACCTAAGAAGATGTTTTCGGCGATGGTTAACTCAGGAATCAGATTCAGTTCTTGGTGAATGATGCTAATGCCTGCTTGTTGAGAATCACGCGGCCCTTTAAATGCGGCAGGTTTTCCTTGGTAGGCGATAGTACCGCCGTCCAAGTGATAAATACCTGTCAGCACTTTCATGAGGGTTGATTTACCTGCACCGTTTTCGCCCATTAACGCCATTACGCGTCCTGGGTAAACGTTGAGGCTTGCCTTATCCAGTGCTTTCACACCAGGGAAGGCTTTCTCAATTGAGCTAAGTTCTAAAATGGCTTGAGTCATGTCGGTTCCTTTACTCGGGGCCAGTTGTATTTGGTTGTGTCTGTGTATGGTTTAGCTTTTATTAAAAAGTCACGCCAGCTTGGAAAATAACATTTGCGTATGGTGTGCATTCACCAGTACGAATCACTGCGCGGCTGTTATGAGTTCGTTGTTTAAATTCTTCATGAGTGATGTAAGTAATCGAAAGCGGTTTACCGCAACGCGCTTCTTCTGTTTTGATTAAATCAATCAGTGCTGCGTGGTGTTCTGGGCTTACTTTCGCAAACTCTTCTGCAATTACAACGCCTTCGATTTGAGATTCATCCAGCATGGTTTTTACGGTTTGCTGAAAGCTTGGCACACCGTGAGTCAAAGCAAGGTCTATGCGTGTTACGTGGTCTGGAATCGGCAAGCCTGCGTCACAAATCGTGATTTCATCTGTGTGGCCAAGAGTCGCCACTAGGTAAGAGAGTTCAGAGTTTATTAGAGTACTTTTTTTCATATCACGACCTATCGAAAAATAACGTTTGATGGGTTGAGAACAACTCAAGAAAAGCCATCGAAACGTTTCGATAGTGATAATAGTGTTTGATTTATCATTTGCACTATTCACTTTCTTAGAGTGTGATAACGATCATCGAAACGTTTCGATGAGGTGTTTTTTGGTGATCTCAGTCACCGACATTGATTGCATAAACCCTTTTACGTGGCTTCAATTGATAGCGCATATCCAAACTTACTGATGGTAATGATCTGGACGTTTGGCGTTCTCAATCGCGCGAAGACATTGCGTAAGTTATAGACGACGTTTGCAAGGGCATGCGGTGACGAGAGTTGTCCGCCCCAGCACACATCAACAATATGTTCTCTCGAAATCGGCTTTCCCACATTTTCTATCAGTAAGCAGAGCACTGCTAATAGGTGAGGGCGCAAGGTGATTTTATTCCCTTGCTCGTTGGTAATAGTGCGAGCGTCGATATCAATGATTAAGCCGTTGAAGTCTATTGTGTGATTCATCGTGTTTTTTGATCGTCTTATTCTGAATTGTGGAGATTGAGCGAAATTGGCTGCTTTTGGATCGGATAACTATTTAAGTGTGGTTATTTAAGTGTACGAATGGTCAAAGCGCGCGAATTATGCAGAATCGCATCACTCTTGAAAGTAAGCGTTCGTAAGTCTGCGTGAATAAAATCTAAAAATGGGATGGTTTGAAAATTGAGTGGAAGGTTTTATCTAGAAAAGATGTATTTTTATTTCTTTATTATTCATGTGTTTATTTTGTTATTACTGATTATGTTGGCTGAAGTTACAAAGTGATTATATTTTTATTTATTTTTTTGTTTTCAGTGAGATTAACCTGCTTGCCAATTCGACGGGGTGTCGGATAACTCTGACAAGATTGTGTAGCAGGGGAAGACGTAGCAATCTTGATTTGAAATAAGTAAGGTCAAGCAGTAATGAACAACAAATATATTTTAAGCATCGCGATGATGTCTGCACTTGTGGCAAATAGTGTAATGGCAGAGGACAATGGTTTCTACTTAGGTGGTGCAATTGGTACAACTGGTATTGATGATGGTGGGCTTTATGAGGGCTCTTCAAGGCCCATTACTGTTGATGCAGAAGATCGAACATACAAGATAATTGCTGGATACCAATTCAATCGCATCGTCGCACTAGAGGCGCAATATACGAATTATGGCGAGGTTGTTGCAAAAGATGCATTAACCAAAGATTCTTATACTTGGTCTCCAACTGCATTTTCGATCGTTGCTAATCTAGGTTACACGTTTGACAACGGAATTCGCCCTTTTGGCGTCGTGGGTTTGTCGACGATTGATTTAGACCAGTCGGCTCCGTTGCTTGATGATGATCGTGGTGACGCTATTCGCTATGGTTTCGGAGTTGAGTACACACCAAAACAGGCTGAAAACTTTAGCTTTAGGTTAGGTTATGAAGCGGATGCATTTGCGATTGAGAGCGATTCAGGTTTTGAAAATGATAAAGATCTCGTGATTGATTCATTTTATCTAGGCGCAACATACAACTTTTAAGTTTCACACTTTGTTAAACGGTAAATCGATTTCTAAATGGGGCGTCGGTTGGCTCAACCCGTTTGTCTGAAGTGGAAAAGCCGCAGTGTTTGCTGCGGCTTTTTTATGTCTAACTTAGGCCTCGCGGATATGAGCGGTGACGGAAACGACAGCGTGATCGGTACTGAATTGGTCGTGTTCGAAGCTTGGGTTAATCAGATGATGATCGAGCACGGTGTAGTGTGATATTTCCATCAAACTTGAGGAGTTGTGGCTGTCACATTCGTTCGACATCAATATGTAGTCCAAGACTGAGCCTGATGCGCCGTAATAGTGAGTTGGTTTACGTTGTTCGAGCAGGTCTTCTTCGTGTAATTGATGGTAGAGATCCCAACTGTCTCTCAATCTAAAGTGTGAAAGCCAATGTTGGCTGGTTTCATCTCGATTCAACGAATAGCTCAACAGCCCTTTGAACTCATCGTTAAATAGGGGCTTGTTAAAGTCGCCCATCAATACAACGGGCTGGTTGGTGAGATAGCGTTGATTGGTAATGTATTGGTGTAGCAGTTGAGCTTCTAAACCGCGTTGAACACTCGATAGCCAAGAACCTAGTTGTTCCTGGTGAAGTTTAATCAGTGTATCGCTTTGTGGCTTTTGCTCTGCTGAACTGTCGCTGGGTTCTGCTGGCTCAATTTTTGGCTCAGTTGGGCGTTGTGATTTAAAGTGTACGACATAACAATCGGTTGAGCCTAAGTGAGGTAATTCAATGGTGGCGTGCACTGGCGTGCGATTGAATGAAAAATTGTCGCTAAGGTTAAAGGCGGCAAGTAGGCTCGAATCCGGTGTGACAGGCTGAACATTTTCAATCGGGTAACGGGAAGCAATACCCACTACAGGGGAGGTGTATAGGTAATCATCTTCAACGTGTGCACTATCGACCACGGCAAAGTAGGGGTAACCGAGCTCATTCATTAGCTGCTGTAAAGATTCTGGGCTGAAGATCTCTTGAAAGCCAATCACATCGCAATCTGTTGAGCGAATCGCCTCAGCAATCCAATGTTGTTTCTTTTGCCATTCATCGAGGCTGTAGATGTTCTCAAAATCATAATAAGCATTCGGTGGTTCGAGGTAGTTCAAAAGGTTGAACGTTGAGAATGTTATTTGGTTTGGTTTGTTCAAGGTTGAATCCTATTGAAATCACTCTTTTAAGGATATCTAAAATACTGAGATATTGTTCGGATTTAGTTAGTTATTTTCATTTGATCTAGCGAAGGTTGTCGCTTTCTGCTTAGATTCTCTCAATTCGATGCTCTTTAGGTGTCGAGTTTAATTTTATATACGATCAATCGATCGTTTTTTTATGGTTTCACAATGAAAAAATATACTTCTCTCGCTCTTGTGTTGTTGAGCGTTTTCTTTTCTACGTCATCGTTGAGTCATTCCTTAGAACCTCAATCTATTGAGCAAATTGAATCTCGTGTATCGGCACGCATTGGTATTGCTGTTTATGATTCTGCAACTAAGCAAACATGGAGTTATAAGGGCGACGAACGCTTTCCGATGATGAGTACCTTTAAAACCCTGGCTTGTGCGAATCTTCTCTATGACCATGAGAATGAAGGATTAGATTTAGAGTCTAAGGTTGGGGTTAATTCTGATGAGCTTATTGCTTGGTCTCCGGTGACTAAAGCGTTTGTCGGTAAAGAAATCTCACTCAGAGGCGCATGTGCTGCAACCATGGCAATGAGCGACAACACGGCCGCTAATATAGTGTTAGCTAGTATTGGTGGACCTAACGGGTTAACTGAGTTTTTGCGTTCCACGGGAGACAGAAAAACACGCCTTGATCATATCGAACCTGACTTGAACCATGCTCGTCCGGGAGATGAGCGTGATACCACAACACCAAACACTATGGTGAAAACGTTAAATAAATTGTTGTATGGCAGCGCCTTATCAGAAGAATCCAAAGCTCAACTCAAGACTTGGATGATAGATAACAAAGTCTCTGATGGGATGATCCGTTCGATTCTGCCTGATGGTTGGAAGGTTGCCGATAGATCAGGTGCGGGCGCTTATGGCTCACGTGCTATCACGGCTATCGTGTGGAGTGAAAATCGCGCTCCGTTGATCATCAGTATCTCTCTTACGGAAACCGAGTTAACCATACCAGAGCGTGACACGGTGATTAACGAAATTGGTGAACTTATCTTTGATGAGTACCGCGTTGAATAGTTAGGGCGTGTCGTATTTCTCTAGACTGAACCCGAGTAATTTGTAAATAAACCGTCAGAGATGAAGTGCTGATGGTTTTATTAGTTATTACATGATGTTAGATTTGAACCTATACTTGTTTTAGCGGTGTGCATTCAAAGCCGATTAATCAAGTTGAATATCGAATTCATAACATTTGAAGGGAGAGTCAAATGGGAACAGTTTTCCTAAGCAAAGCCTCGCAGCGCACTCAGTTTTTCAGGTTAAATTTAACTTCATGTGCAGTCATGCTGCCGCTTATTGCTCTATATCCCTCCGTTACACAAGCTTCTGATACCGAAACACCTGCCGTCACCGTAATTGAGACCACTCAACTGGTTGGTTTTGGTGAAGCGAAATATCCAGTCGATTTCACTCACTTTGATTACGTTAATCCCGATGCGCCAAAACTAGGCAAAGTGACCTATGGAAGCATTGGCACCTACGATAGCTTTAATCGATTCGGTTCTCGCGGCGTTGCTGCAAGTTATACCGGAGAGATTTACGATACCTTGATGTTTTCTCCGAGCGACGAGATCGATGCCTATTATCCATTGATCGCCTCAAAGGTTCGCTACGCCAGTGACTTCACTTGGATGGAAATCGATATCAATCCAAAAGCTAAGTTTAATGATGGCGAGCCTATTACGGCTCATGATGTGGCATTCACCTTTAATAAGTTTTCAACCGAGGGTGTGCCTCAATACCGAGTGTATTACAAAGAAATTAAGTCAGTCACTGCGGTTTCTGATTTAGTGGTACGTATTGAGATGGAGAAGCCAAACCGCGAGAAGTTGTTTAGCTTTGCCCAAAGCACTCGCGTATTGCCAGAGCATTATTGGAAAGACAAGAAGCTGTCTGAACCTCTAAGTGAACCGCCGGTAGGAAGTGGCCCTTATAAGATCATCAGCTACAAATCTGGTCAAAGCGTGACTTACGGTTTAGATGAAAATTACTGGGCAGCCGACCTGCCTGTTAACGTCGGTCGTAATAACTTCAAAGAAGTACAATACGATTACTACCGTGACGACACAGTAATGCTAGAAGCCTTCAAAGCAGGGGAGTTCGATCTTCGAACCGAAAACTCAGCTAAGTTTTGGGCCAATTCATACACGGGCGCGAACTTCGATAAAGGCTACATCATCAAAGAAGAGATCAACCATGAGAAGCCAGAAACGACGCAAGGCTTCGTCTTCAACATTCAATCTCCTGTGTTCTCTGATCCTAAAGTTCGTGAAGCGTTAACCTACGCGATGGACTTTGAGTGGATGAATAAGAACATGTTCTACGGTCAGTACAAGCGAACTCGTAGTTATTTCCAAAACACCGACTATGAGGCGAAAGGCTTACCAAGCGAAGCTGAAGTAGCGTTGCTGTCTCAGTACAAAGATCAGATTCCTCCGCGAGTGTTTACCGAAGAATTCCAGCCTCCAGTCACCGATGGTAGCGGCCGTATTCGTAGCCAAATGCGTACAGCTTTCAAATTATTGAAGGAAGCGGGTTGGGTTCTGAAAGACAAAGTGATGACCAACGAAAAGACTGGCAAGCCGATGTCGTTTGAGTTGCTGATTTACAGTCCAACCACGGAGCGTATCGCAACACCTGTTCAGAAGAACTTGAAGCGCATGGGTATCGAGATGAAGATCCGTACCATCGATACGACTCAGTACATCAAGCGTCTTCGTGACCGAGATTTCGACATGGTGTCTTCGTCATTTTCTGCCAACCCTTATCCTAGCCCGAACTTAATGATTGTTTGGAACTCTAACTACATTGATTCTACTTACAATACTGCAGGTGTGATGGATCCGGTGGTTGACGCGTTAACAGAAGAAATTGCTCGTAACCAACAACATCCTGAAAAGCTTCTTACATTAGGTCGTTCACTAGACCGTGTATTGCAGTGGAATTTCTACAACATCCCGCAATGGCACGTTGGCGAGTACCGCGTAGCAATGTGGGACAAGTTTGAGCGTCCGGATGTATTGCCTAAATACGATTTAGGTATCGATACATGGTGGATTTCAGAAGAGAAGGCGGCATTGCTTCCTGAAAAACGTCGCTAGGAGTTAGTTAGCATGGCCGCGTATATATTTCGGCGTTTACTGTTGGTGATCCCCACGCTGTGGGCGATCATCACCATCAACTTTTTCATCATTCAGATTGCACCTGGTGGCCCAGTAGAGCAAGCTGTTGCCCAATTAGAAGGGCACAACTCTGGGATCATGGAGCGCTTTTCTGGTGGTGGACAAGAAGTTGATTTAAGCGAAAGTGACCAAGCATCTGCCAGTGGTTATAAAGGCTCACGCGGGCTTGATCCGGAAGTGGTTGAAGAGATCAAAAAGCAGTTTGGTTTTGATAAGCCGATTCATGTTCGCTACTTCGATATGTTGAAAAATTACGCGACCTTTAACTTTGGTGAAAGCCTGTTTAAGGGCGGTAACGTGATTGATTTAATCATCGAGCGGCTGCCCGTCTCCATTTCTTTAGGGTTGTGGAGTACGTTAATCATCTATGTGATTTCGATACCTTTAGGCATCATGAAGGCGATACATCACGGTTCTCGCTTCGATATTTGGTCGAGCGCGGTCGTGATTGTCGGCTATGCCGTTCCGGGCTTCTTGTTTGCGATTATCCTGATTATTTTGTTCGCGAGTGGTAACTACTTCAGTTGGTTCCCATTGCGTGGCTTGGTATCAAGTAACTTTGAGCAGCTTAATTGGTATCAGCAAATTGGCGACTATTTCTGGCACTTAGCATTGCCTATTTTTGCGATGGTCATCGGTGGCTTTGCCACACTCAGCATGCTGACCAAAAACTCCTTCCTTGATGAAATCAATAAGCAATATGTGGTGACTGCGAGAGCGAAAGGCTTGGACGAGAGCAGTATTCTCTATAAGCACGTTTTCCGTAACGCCATGCTGATCATTATTGCGGGTTTCCCAAGCGCATTTATTAGTATTTTCTTCACGGGTTCTATGTTGATTGAAGTGATGTTTTCACTCGAAGGAATTGGTCTTCTTGGCTTTGAATCAACCATTCAACGTGACTATCCCGTGGTGTTCAGCTCTCTCTATATCATGACCTTGCTTGGCTTGGTGCTGAGCATTATCTCCGACCTGACGTATACCTGGGTTGATCCTCGAATTGATTTTGAAGCGCGTTAATGGCGAACGAATAACAAGGTATTGATAATAAATGTTTAACAACCCTTTAGCTGAAGCTCGTTGGTTACGTTTTAAAGCAAACAAGCGTGGTTTTATCTCCCTTTGGATATTTACCATCTTGTTTGGACTGAGCCTGTTCGCTGAGATCATCGCTAACGATAAGCCTTTATTGGTTTCTTATGATAATCAGTGGTTTGTGCCTGTTATCAATGAATACGCCGAGACGGAATTTGGTGGTGAGTTTGAAACTGAAGCCGACTACAAAGATCCATATGTTATCGAACTCATTGAAGACAGCGGTTACATCGTGTGGCCAATCATTCCGTTTAGCTACGACACGATAAACTTCGATATTTCAGGTGCGGTGCCATCTGAACCTGATTCTGTGAATTGGCTCGGAACCGATGATAAAGGGCGAGATGTATTAGCTCGTATCATTTATGGCTTCCGTATTTCGGTTCTATTTGGTTTTATTCTGACGATTGTATCGAGCGTGATTGGTGTCGTGGTTGGAGCAACACAAGGTTACTACGGTGGTTGGGTTGATCTATTCGGACAGCGCTTCATTGAAGTCTGGTCTGGTATGCCGACCTTGTTCTTGCTGATTATTCTATCGAGCTTTATTGAGCCGAATTTCTGGTGGCTGCTTGGGATTATGGTGTTGTTCAGTTGGATGAGTTTGGTGGGTATTGTTCGTGCTGAATTCTTACGCTGTCGAAATTTCGATTATGTGCGTGCCGCGCAGGCTATGGGCGTTGATGATAAACGCATTATGCTTCGTCACATGCTACCCAACGCGATGGTTGCATCGTTAACCATGATGCCATTTATTCTTTCTGGCTCAGTGACCACATTAACCTCATTAGACTTCTTGGGCTTTGGTCTTCCTGCGGGTTCGCCTTCATTAGGTGAGCTTTTAGCGCAAGGTAAAGCGAACTTACAAGCGCCTTGGCTTGGTATTTCCGCATTCGTTGTACTTTCTTTAATGCTTACGTTACTCGTCTTCGTCGGTGAAGCGGTACGTGATGCCTTCGACCCACATCAACAGAAGTAAGGATAGGTTATGACTTCAAATACAACGCCTGCTTCTCCGGTTTTGACCATAGACAAACTGTCTGTCGGTTTCGGGCGAAAAAATTCGATAGAACAGGTAACACAAGATGTCTCTTTGGAAATATACAAAGGTGAAACGCTCGCGCTGGTGGGTGAGAGTGGTTCCGGTAAATCGGTCACGGCTAATTCGATTTTAAAGCTGTTACCTAAAGGCTCGTCCCACTACCTAAACGGTAAGATCAATTTCTCTGGCACCGATATTCTGAGTTGTTCAGAAAGGCAATTGCGCGGGATTCGTGGTGGTCGCATTGGGATGATCTTCCAAGAACCTATGGTTTCGCTTAATCCACTTCATCGAATCGGAAAACAATTGGTTGAAACCTTAGCCATTCACCGAGGTATGCGAACCAACAAAGCGCAAGCCTTGGCGATAGAGTGGCTCTCAAAGGTGGGTATTCGTTACCCAGAGCAAAAAATTTCAGCCTATCCACATGAGTTGTCTGGTGGAGAGCGCCAACGCGTGATGATTGCGATGGCACTGATCAACGAGCCAGAGTTACTGATCGCTGATGAGCCGACAACCGCATTGGATGTGTCGGTACAAGCGCAGATCCTTGATCTTCTAAAAGATCTGCAACAAGAGCTGGGTATGGCGATGCTTTTCATTACCCATGACTTAAGTATCGTTCGTAAGATTGCCGATAGGGTTGCGGTAATGAAAGATGGTCGTTTGGTTGAAAGTAACGATTGCCAAACATTGTTTAATGCACCAACTCACCCTTACACTCAAAAACTCATTAACTCTGATCCTAAAGGTTTGCCTGTTCCTGTATCACCAGATAGCAAGCCTCTACTTAATGTTGACCAACTTCGAGTTTGGTTCCCGATCACGGGCGGCTTATTCAAGCGTACGATTTCGCACGTCAAAGCCGTTACCGATATGGAGTTTACCTTGAAAAAGGGGCACTCAATCGGCCTAGTAGGTGAGAGTGGTTCGGGTAAATCAACAACTGGTATGGCGATACTCAAGCTAGTGGATAGCGAAGGGTCAATTACCTATTCGAATGAACAGCTTCAAGGCTTAGACCGCCAACAGATGCTGCCATTTCGAAGCCGTATGCAAGTTGTGTTTCAAGACCCGTTTTCTGCCTTGAACCCAAGAATGTCGGTCGCTCAGGTGATTGGTGAAGGTTTGTTAGTGCATCAACAATTGGACGAGAACGAACTCGATCAACGCATCTGTGAAGTAATGAAAGAGGTCGATCTCGACCCTGAAACTCGCCACCGTTATCCGAACGAGTTTTCAGGCGGCCAAAGGCAGCGTATTGCGATTGCTCGTGCTCTGATCCTTAAACCAGAGTTTATCCTGCTCGATGAACCAACATCGTCACTCGACAGAACGGTTCAAGCTCAAGTGTTGGATTTGCTGAAGTCACTTCAAGAAAAGTACGATCTGACGTATCTGTTCATTAGCCATGACTTGAATGTTGTAAAATCCCTGTGTCATTACACCATTGTCATGAAAGCAGGTGAGGTGATAGAGAAGGGCGACACTGAGACTTTGTTTGGTAATCCGCAACATGAATATACCAAGCAGTTGGTGAATCTCTCGAACGTTGGTGGTCTGTAGCCAAATACATTATTCATAGATTAACTCCTCTTTCATTAGACCAATAAATCGCTTCTGTGTAACAGTGGCGATTTTTTGTATTTGATTTCGATTTGTCACCATATCAATGCAGCTTACAAACATGTTTGAATTGTCTAAGCAGTTCACTTTCTAAGTTACAAACAAAGATTACCCACACCTTCTAATTCAAAATTCCTTTCTGGTGTCCAATTTAAGCTTTTGATTATTAAGATTAAAATTTATTAAGTAAATAAATCCAAACTAAATGCAATTGTAAGTTAATGTAGGTAAATGTAACCATTTGACTACTTTGTTTTATTGATTAAATTGATGAAATATTGCTTTAAATGGAATTTGGCTAGTTAGGATGATTGCATATTTACTGAAACGTTTTGCTTTAGTTGTACCTACGTTTCTTGGTATTACGATTTTGATATTCGCGATTACGCGTTTTGTTCCAGGTGGCCCTGTCGAGAGGATGCTCGCTAACATGCAGCCTCAAGGGGATGGTGGTGCGTCTAGTCTCGTTGGCCAAAACTCAGCTTTGTCTGAAGACCAACTCGCCGATCTTAATAAATTTTA
Organism: Vibrio sp. 10N.286.51.C3; assembly: GCF_003050065.1. Taxonomy (NCBI): domain Bacteria; kingdom Pseudomonadati; phylum Pseudomonadota; class Gammaproteobacteria; order Vibrionales; family Vibrionaceae; genus Vibrio; species Vibrio sp. 10N.286.51.C3. Next base: position 118,851 of record NZ_PIGC01000006.1, read on the forward strand.
TGGATTGGATAAGCCGGTAACGGAAGCGTATCTCGAATGGCTAGTTCGACTTGTTCATTTTGATCTAGGCGAGTCGACACGCTACTACGAACCGGTCAGTGACATGATTTTTGAGCGCCTGCCCGTCTCTGCTATGTATGGTGGTGTGACCTTTTTCATTAGTTATTTTGTCTCTATTCCTCTTGGTTATTTTAAGGCGATGAAGCACGGCAGCGTCTTTGATTCTGTTTCATCAATCATGATTTTTGTCGGCTATGCCTTACCAGGATATGTGGTCGGCGTGCTTCTTATTACGTTTTTCAGTTATCACCTAGAGTGGTTCCCAATGGGGGGCTTTGTGGATGATGACTTCGACGACTTCAATACTTTCTCAGAGCAAATTACTGATATTTTGTGGCATGCGGTCTTACCTTTGCTTTGTTATCTGATAGGTGACTTTGCGACGTTAACCATGACCATGAAGAATAATTTGATGGAAAACTTATCGTCAGATTACATTCGCACTGCTATCGCTAAAGGTTTGCCTTTTAGAGAGGCGATTCGTAAACACGCACTACGCAATAGTTTAATCCCAATCGCTAGCCACTTTGGCAACTCTCTTCTTTTCTTCATGACGGGCTCTTTCTTAATTGAAGTCATTTTCGATATTAATGGCATAGGCCTGCTTGGTTATGAATCAATTGTAGAAAGAGATTACCCAGTGGTTATGGGTATTGTCGCAATCAACGCCTGCATATTGCTACTTGGCAATATCTTGTCTGATGTCTGCGTTGCATTGGTCGATCCTAGAGTGAAGTTTGGAGCTTGATGATGATTAAATTAAATCCGTTGACGCTAAAGCAGATCAAGCGATTCAAACAAATAAAGCGTGGATACTGGTCGCTGATCATTCTATCTGTAATGTTATTACTGTCTCTTTTTGCTGAAGCGTTGATCAACAGTAAGGCTTTAGTGGTGCGTTATCAGGGGGAATATTACTTTCCAATTGTATCTGATGTTTACTCCGGCAAGACATTTGGTTTGGAGTCTTCGGGAGAGGCAAACTATCGACTACTTCAATTAGCGCTTAAAGATAAAAACAATGGTGACTTTGCGATTTTACCTTTGGTGCCTTGGAATCCGTATGAACAAGACTTCTCTGGTGAATATCCGCCACATGCTCCAAGTGCTTACTCAAAGCACTATTTGGGCACTGACGTAATCGGGAGGGATATTTTAGCTCGATTGGTTTACGGGTTTAGAACAGCAATGGGGTTTGCTCTGATAACTATGGTCATCGCATACAGCATTGGTGTAACGGTGGGGTGTGCGATGGGTTTCTTTGGTGGCAAATTTGATCTGATTGTTCAAAGAGCCATTGAGACTTGGTCAATGGTGCCGTTCCTCTACGTGATCATGATTTTGGTCTCGATAGCACAACCCACATTCATGCTGTTTGTATTGATCAATGTGACTTTTGGATGGATGGGCATTACTTGGTACATGCGAACGATGACCTACAGAGAATCTGCTCGAGAGTATGTGTTAGCTGCAAAGGCGCTAGGAGCATCAACAGCAAGAATCCTCTTCAATCATATTTTACCCAACACGATGGTGATGATCGTCACTCTGGCGCCTTTCACTATTGCAGCCAATATCACTGCATTAACTGCACTGGACTACTTAGGTTTAGGTCTTATTCCACCGACCCCAAGCTGGGGAGAGCTTCTTCAACAAGGCAAGTCGAATCTCGATTCGCCATGGATTGTTGGCTCTGTTGTGACGGCAATAGTCGGTGTGTTGGTCATGGTTACATTCATCGGTGAAGCGATAAGAACGGCTTTTGATCCCAAAAAATACACAGTTTATAGATAGGCACTAGGAAGTGATGATGTACAGATACGGACTATTCGCTTTGTTGTTGAGTTTCTTAGCTCAAGCACAACAAACACCAAATAACTTGGAATGGCAAAGTAATTGGGATGATCCCGTTTTTGCTTCTGAAGAGGCTAAGCGTGGCGGTACTTTACGTAGCTTTATGCCTAGTTTCCCACAAACATTACGTTCAGTGGGCCCCGACGCAAATTCAGGTATTCGTTTCTATTTAATGGATGGCACGCCTAAATTGGCACAACGACATCCAAATACCGACAATTGGATTCCACAACTGGCGAATGAATGGGCATTTGGGAACGATCACCAGACGGTTTATTTCAAACTGAATCCTGACGCGAAATGGTCTGATGGGGAAGCGGTAACGGCTGACGACTATCTATTTATGCTTACGTATTACCGTTCCAAAGACATTATTGATCCTTGGTATAGCGACTTTTTCCGCAATAGCATCACGACCGTTGAAAAATTCGATGACTATACGATAAGTATTACGATGGCCGAGCCTAAAAGTAATGATGAACTTATGGCTCTTATCAATATGCCGAGTCACGGAGTCCAGCCTCGTCCCAAGCATCATTTTGTTGATATTAACGATGGGAATAAGGATGGCATGGATGATAATTTTGTTCGCAAATACAACTTCAAGCCAGAGCCAACAACATCACCTTATTTTATATCAAAAGTAAATAAAGGCCGCAGCATTACGTTTTCACATGTTGGTGATAGCTGGTGGGGTTACGGAAATAAATATTATAAAAACCGATTTAACGTGGAAAAACTTCGCATCAAGGTAATTCGTGATAGTGATATTGCACGCAAGCATTTTGAAAAAGGAAAGTTAGACACGTTTGCAATGGTACAGCCTCAACTGTGGCATGAGAAAACTAACTCAGAACCTTTTAGTCATGGCTTTATACAGAAATTCTGGGGCTTTAATCAAAGGCCACAAGGCGCTGGCGGTTTATGGATCAATACATCCATGCCACTGCTGAACGACATTAATGTTCGGAAAGGTATCACGTACGCGACTGATTTCGACGGCATGATCAAAAACGTGTTACGAGGCGATTACTCTAGAAAACCTCATGCTATGGGGTTTGGGCATGGAAAATACGATTTAGAAGGCGTAGAGCCGCCACCGTTTAGGCCTGAACTTGCGATTGGTTATTTTGAATCTGCAGGCTTCGATAATATCGGTTCTGATGGTATCCGAATGAATGCTAATGGGCTTCGTTTGAGTTTCAAGATTACGTATGGCTACAACATTTGGACACCAAGAATTGCCTATCTAAAAGAGCAAGCGAAGTTAGCTGGTTTAGAGCTCGACTTAAATCTTGTCGATGGTTCTGCTGCATTCAAATTTATTCTCGAGAAAAAGCACCAGCTTGCTTTTCTTAATATGGGCGGAGGGGAGATACCAGCTTACAAAGAGTATTTTCACTCGACAAATGCCAACCGTCCTCAAACTAATAACCATACAAATTTCAGTTCACCAGAGCTAGATCAAAAAATTGAGGCGTTTATTTCTGAGTTTGATATGGAAAGAAAACAGCAGCTATCTCAGAACATCCAAAGAAAAATAAAGGATGCGTATGTGATTGTGCCTGGCTATATGGTGCCTTATACGCGAGATGCCTACTGGCGTTGGATTAAGTTCCCAAAGAACCCAATGACGAAGAAGACTGGCGCCATGTTTAATATTTTAGATACCAGTAATTTCTGGATTGATACAGACCTAAAAGAAGAAACTCAGTTGGCTTCTAAAGAAGGTAAGGCATATCCACCCATCACCATCATTGATGACAGATATAAGCTCTAAGGATGACCGTGGAATGAACCAAAATATTATATTAAAAGTTCGTGACTTAGAAGCAGAGTTCAATACTGATGAGGGCATTGTCAAGATACTGAAAGGTGTGTCCTTTGACGTGAAATCAGGCAAAACACTCGGTTTGGTTGGAGAGTCGGGCAGTGGGAAGAGCGTAACTTCCATGTCTATTATGGGACTACTTCCTAAGCCTTATGGAAAGGTCACGGCTGGAAAAATAATTTATCGTGATACAGACCTTACAGAGGTACCTGAACATGAGATGCATAAGATGCGTGGGAACCGTATCTCAATCATTTTCCAAGACCCTATGACTGCCTTGAACCCTGTTCAGACAATTGGCAAGCAGATTGTCGAGGTTCTGGATTTGCACCATAGCCAGATGTCTAAGTCTGAAAAGATAGAGTACGCAATTGGTTTGCTTGAGAAAGTTGAAATTCCAATGCCGAAACTACGCTTTAAAGAATACCCTCATAGCCTGTCAGGGGGTATGCGACAAAGGGTAATGATTGCGATAGCTCTTGCATGTAAGCCTGACATCTTGATATGCGATGAGCCGACGACTGCATTAGATGTAACGGTTCAAGCATCAATTTTGGAACTGATAAGAGAGCTTCAAGAAGAGACCGGGATGGCAGTGATCTTTATCACTCATGATCTAGGTGTTGTTGCGGAAATTTGCGATGAAGTCGCTGTGATGTATGACGGACGTATTGTTGAGCATGCAGAAATTTTCGAACTTTTCGATCACCCACAACATCCGTATACAAAAAGACTCTTGAGCTTAATTCCAGATCTCAATGTCGAGCCGAAACAAACCATTCAAATCAACCCAATTGATTTGAATGAATTCCCAGAATACAAGGGGAGTTGATTATGTCAGAAGTCATTAGAATTGAAGGGCTAAAGCAGCATTTTCTATCAGGTAAGAACCTATTTAAGAAAGGTTATGTAATCAAGGCTGTTGACGGCGTTTCATTCTCAGTGAAGCAAGGTGAGACGTTAGGTTTGGTTGGAGAGTCTGGCTGTGGAAAAAGTACGCTTGGTAGAACATTACTTAAACTGTATGAGCCATCCGCTGGGAAGATCTTTTTCGAAGGCGAAGACATCACCCATTACAGTACAAAAAGAATGCGTCCACTTCGTCGAGATATGCAGATTGTATTTCAGGATCCTCTAGAATCATTGAATCAGAGGCATACAGTAGGCGGCATACTTGAAGAACCTTTTATTATTCATGGGATTGGTTCAAAGAAAGACCGAAAGCAATGGGTTTTAGAGCTACTCGATAAGATCGGATTACCTCACTCCGCCGTAGCCCGTTATCCGCACGAGTTTTCTGGAGGGCAAAGGCAGCGTATAGGCATAGCAAGAGCAATAGCATTAAAGCCAAAGTTATTGATTTGCGATGAGTCAGTATCGGCATTAGATGTTTCTGTGCAAGCACAGATATTGAACTTATTACTAAAAATACAAAAAGAGATGAACCTTTCCATTATTTTTATTTCACATGATCTCTCTGTCGTTAAGCACATTTCAGATAATGTGGTCGTAATGAAAAAAGGTAAAATAATTGAGTTTGGAAGTGTGGAAGACGTTTATAAAAACCCAAAAGAAGAATATACAAAAACTCTATTGGCGTCGATTCCAATAACGCATCCATCTCAAAGGAATAAAATAAAAACAACGAGGTTAGCTAAACAGGCTTAAAACTGGAAAAAGAAAATGTAGATATAATACGGAAGTGTAATACAAGAAGGAAAATATGAATAAACTACTTATGTTGCCAGCGTTCATGCTGGTGGCGCCTTCGCTCGCCCTAGCAAATAATTTGCAAGATGAGTGGGAGTCCAAAAACAATGAAAACCCTTGGTCTGGATACATTAGTGCTGACTATTCTCGAAACGGATATGAAGACAGTGCGTCTTTAGCAAACCGTTCGGCTTCTGCAACTGGCGTTGTCCGATATTCGTTTTCAGACAAATCTCGACTCCAAGTTGTGGCGTCAGGTTACCACTTGTCCGACGGTGATGAATATGGGACTAGGGGACAATTCTGGAATGATACGTCCATCTCATGGGGGCGCAATGGATTATTCAAACCAACTGATGGTTCATCACTGAGTGGTGAGGTGAGAGTAATATTGCCAACGTCCAAATGGTCAAGGAGGAACGATCTAACGTTAGGAACTAGGTTGAAAGTCAGGTGGAGTGCTCCATTCGATAATTGGATTGAAGGGCTTTCATTAAGTAATACGTTATTACTTAGAAAAAACTTTCACGAATATAAAACAGCTGGTGGTAATCAGCTTATTGAATATCAATTGAGCAGCCAATTTTCTCTTGATTATGTTTTTGCAGAAGACTTCTATTTTAACATTTTCGTAATGCCTAGACAGTCATGGGATTATAACGGGAGCACGTTTGACCCAACTTTATTACATGGGGAAGAGGTGGGTTACCAAATAACTAAGAGTATTTCTATTTCTGCTGGTTTGACTAATGGCATTAGTTATTACAATCCAGAAAGAGGCTCAAACCCTCTTAATGATTTAGTCGATTTAAAGAAAACAACTTATTACGCAGTGATTAACTATCAATTCTAATATTGCTCCGTTCGCATTGAATTTAAATAGTTAGAAGTAAAAATTTAATATAATTATAAATATAGGTAAATTATGTTTAAACAAGCAATTATCGCAGCAAGTATTGCCACAATCCTCAGCGGGTGTGGGGCCGAAGATCGTGCCTATGACACCTATGAAAAACCAACCGAAGAGATTTCTGTTCAATCTTTAGATACGGAATCACTTTGGATGTACATGCCGTCAACCGGCGATGCTCCTCGTTATGCAATGACTCAGCGCGGCTTTTTCCAAGGCGATCCAAAGTTGGTGACGCTTCGTTTTGATGAAACTAATGGTATTTATGTCGAAGAAGTTGATCGCGACAAAGTGAATTCGACAGATGAAAGTCGTTGGGATACGGAAATTAACCGTGCTCCTGTGCTTAAAATTCCTGGAGAATTCCGTCAGTATCGCTGTGCTGAGAACGGTTATGGCGAATGTACAAATAAAGAAGAAATTAACGCAGATGAAGACGTTTCTTGGGATCAAGCCACACACTTTGTACCTAAATATGAAGAGATTAAATCACTATCTCAAGACACAATTAGAGCTTGGTATACCTCCAGTAATGTTACGGAGTCTGCAGAGCCTCGTTTGATTTCATACGAATACGATCCTGAAGATGGGGTAATTAACGTTGAAGTAGAACGAACCTTTACTGCAGAAGCGGAAGATCAATACCAGTTTGGTGGCGAGCTTAAAGACTTATCATTCAAAACACGTTTTTTCTATTCTCTTGTTAAGCTTGATAGGTTAGCAAGTGAAAATTACGAACCTATCTATTACCAAGGCCAAGACAGCGCATACTTTGGGTTCTTCAACGATAGCAAAGAAGTAAAAACTCACACTGGTGAGAGTAACGTACAGGGTTCTCGTTTTTCTTATATTAACCGATTCAATCCCAAGTTAGAGTCGATCGATTACTACTTAAGCGACAGCTACTTCGATGATGGCAATGAAGCGTACCTGCAACTTACGCTCGATACCATGAAAGAGGTAAATCAGTCATTAGAAGGCACAGGTGTTCCTCGCATTAACATTGTTAATAGTGACAAGAAAGCGGGTGTAAAAACGGGTGACTTACGTTACAACGTATTCAACCTGATCGCGGATCCGGTTGACAACGGACTTCTTGGCTATGGCCCATCTGCCACTAACCCATTAACGGGTGAAATTATTCATGCGCATGTTAACCAATATTTAGGTGTGATTCGTTCCGCAAGTCGCCATACGTGGAATGATCTCGCTAAGCGTTACAACCGCCAAGAAATTGAAAAAGTACAACCTGTGGTTGTGGCGGAAAAAAGCAACGCTTCGAAATCAAGCTCTGAGCCAACCGAAATCGATTTGTTCAATAAAATGCTCGAGGAAGATCGAGGACCTTCGATCAATGTTCCAGCGTTGAGTGAACGCGAAATTAATTTGGTGGGCAAAGATAATTTAGTCGATTCACTGCCTGAAGCCGATTTGGATTTCAAATACGATACCAGCAACCAAGACCTCGCTTTGCAATCATTCTATAAACGCCAAGATATGTTGAAGCGATTCTCTGAGCAGAATGTATATAGCGTTGATGCGATGTGGTTAAGTACCCAGTCAAAGGGCTTAGTGAAGGGTTTAGACTATATTCAAGGTGGCTTCTTCGCCGATGCTGATCAAAGCAAAATGAAAACGTGGGAAGCGCTAACGATTGATCAGCAGAAGCTAGCAAGCCAAGCGATTTCAAAGCATATGTTTAAATCAACATTGATTCATGAGCTCGGGCATAACCTTGGTTTACGTCATAACTTTATGGGTTCAACGGACGAAAGCCATTTTTATACAGAGGCTGAGCTTGCACAAAGCAAAATTGGGCACCTTGATAAGCCAGCTGCGTACAGTTCGATCATGGATTACGGTGCATCAATATTTGATGAACTGTTGACGTTCGGTAAGTATGACAAGGCCGCTTTACGTTTCGCTTATGCTCGTCAGGTTGAAACAAATGAACTTATCGTTAACACCAATAGCGAGGGAGACGATGTCGCTGTAGTAGACGCCACAGGAGCACAAAAGCGCAAAGTCTATTCTTTGGCTGAGTATGACCGTCAGTTATCTAATGACTATAAGGTTTATCCGACGGGTGTTATTGCACACTTGAGAGCTAACGCTGGTCAAAATGGTATTCCAGATTCGTTAGTGAGCTATCGCTATTGTACGGATGAACACACGACCACTAACTTGTTATGTGATCGTTTTGATGAAGGTACAAGCCTTCAAGAAGCCACAGAGTTTAGAATTCAGCGATACAAAGATAGCTACGACACGGTTAACCAAAGAAATGGACGTGAGAGATTTGAACAATTTCATCAATATAGCTACTTCTTATATCGAATGGGGGAGTTCCAAAAAATTCGCGATATCGTTGAAAACGTTGGTGAAATTGACTTTATGTTTGCTCGTTACTTAGGTGCAAATACGACGAATAACAAAGGGCAGGTTTTTGAAGAAATAGCCGGAAACAACTGTGTGGATTTTCGCGGTAACGCTATTCCATTAGAGAACTTGTCTGCGGGTATTCGTCCAATTTGTGATACTTATAATGCAGCAAATTTGGCAGCAGACTTCTTTTTAGAAGTGCTAACAGCACCAGATAAAGTTTGTGAATTAGAAGAATTGAGTGGTGTTGTTGGAGTTCCTAACCGCTATCGTTTCGCTAAGTTATCTGACCTTTGGTTAACCTACCAGGGCGGCATGTCGCAAAATCGCGATGTTCCAACCAGTTGTTTCGATGAGGAATTAGTTCAGATGTTAGCAAGTCAAGCTAACGAGATCGTCATTCGCTCTGAAACTCGAGATGGAAAAGTATGGGCGAGCTTAAAAGCGAACAACCCTTATCAAACATCGTCTTCTTCTGTCGATTTGTTAGGCGTATGGCCAGACAAACTACTAGCAGCACAGATGTTAGTTAGGCGTGATACACCATTCAAATCAACTGAGAATTCGAGCTTAGCGTTGGTTGATATGTCAGACAAAATTTCACACTTGTATACGTATCTATCCGATTTAACGGGTAGAGCTGAAGCTCGCCAAGCTATCTTTGTTGATGGGAAAGGGGATTACGTAGAAACGGTTCTGAAATACAAACAAGACATTACCGAAACAATTGAGGCTACACCTTCATACCTGTGGCCAATGAAGCGCTATTTCTCAATGGGCGGTAATGAAGCATTTGTGTATTGGACTGAGGGAGCTAGCCAAGATACGAAGGTGCCGTACTTTGGAACCTTATTAGCTAACCTAAACAAGTATAATCGTGCAAATGAATATGGTTTGAGTGACTCAGTATCTGGTTTTAGCGACTCTATCCATGTCAACTATGCAAATAGTAGTTATGCCGACGAAGATGGGATTAACTTTACTTGGAAAGGGACAAATTACTCGTTGAGTTCACGTAACACACTTGCAAATGCTTTAGCTTCACGCGCCTTATACACAGAAGAGCAGCAAGCTCGCGTAGAAAAATTAAACGGTTTGCCTTACCGAGTCCGTAACGCGCTGTCTGTGTTTAAGAATACGCGAGATCGCAACGAAGCTCGTATTATCGCTGTCGGTGATAAAGAGGCGCTCGTTGCTCTTCGTGACACCACTGGTTTCGCACGCTTTTTTATGTTTGATAATCAGTTCGAAGAATATGATGAAGATGGTCAGAAGTGTTTACGATTTAAAGTCGATGGCGAGTCGACCGAAGATCACATGAAACGTAAGTGTAACTCTCAATCCAGTTTGCAGACGGTACAAAATAGCTCGATTGGTAAATTCGAAGATGAAGAGCACGAACGTATATTCGATTTAGCACAAATCTTTGGTAATCAGATTGCGGATAACAACACCAGTTCCACAAATGCGGCTCATAAAGAAGTGTACAACTATGACCCAGAAGAATTGAGGTTATGGAGCTCTAATGAGTACGTGAATTATCGTCGCGCATTTGAACAGTTCCCTGTTTATGATGACTAGACAACAAATGTTTAATTAAACCCATAAATTGAACCGGTTACCTTACTAAGGTGACCGGTTTTTTTGAGTCTAAAATTAAGAGCTTTTGGTCTATTTTTAGCTGCATTACCTTTTATTTATATGTTATATAGATGTTTTTGTTACTTTTATAAATATAAGCTATGTAAAAAAATGTGCTGAATTTCGCAATAGAGAGGCGGGGGTTCGCAAGGTAGTAATAGGAATGGTGAGAAGGATTTATGACCAACCCGAAACTAGTGATCGTAGAAGACGATCCCATCTTAAGAGAGATGTTACAGGAATATTTTGAAAGCCAATCTTTTGATGTAATCACTATTTCTGATGGCGCATCAGCGAGTGAGCAAATCTTAAATATTCAGCCCGACATTGTTCTACTTGATCTTATGTTGCCAGAAGTTGATGGGCTAACTATCTGTAGGCAAGTCCGGAGTCAGTTTAAGGGAAAGATACTCATTCTTACAGCTAGTGATGATGATTTTGACCATGTTGCAGCGTTAGAAACTGGCGCCGATGACTTTATTAGTAAACCAATTCGCCAAAGAGTATTACTTGCTCGAGTGAGGATGCTTTTGCGTCGCACTCCTGACAGTTCAATAAGTGCTGAAGTGAGTAAGAATGAGTTAGTTTTTGGTAAGTTAAATTTAAACCGCACAACCAAAGCCTGTACGCATATTGGAAAAGATATATCCATAGCGGAGAGTGAATTTGAACTGCTTTGGCTATTGGCTTCCTCGCCAGAACAGGTGTTGTCACGTAATTTTTTGACTCAACAGTTGAGAGGTATTGATTACGATGGCATTGACCGCTTTATCGACAATAAAATCGTAATCTTACGTAAAAAGCTTAATGACATAACTGTCCCACCTAAAAAGATCATCACTGTAAGAGGTAAAGGCTACTTGTTCGTACCAGAACGTTGGTAACGGTAGCTGAATAAATAATATGCGACGTATCTATTTTGAATACCTAGCGGGGCTGACAGTCATCTTCTTAGTGAGTATATATTCCTATGCTTTTATTGTTTACAAGTTAAGCACTGACTACGAATACATATTACGAGACCATGAAGCAGAAGCTTATCAAGAATTAATTGATGTGGTTTTCCGTGAAAAAGGTTTGCTTGAAACGCAGAATCTATTGAAAAGTTATGCGGATAAGACTCGGCAGAACCTGCGAATCATACCTTTTGATAACGCTCCAGAACTAGTGAGAAAAGCGTTTCAGCAGCAAGGCCGAAATGTTTACTACCATGACGAATACTTCCTGTGGTTAAGGTTAGTTGGAAGTGATGATTTATATGAGTTATCTAAGAACAAAAATTCTTATCTGAGGAAGCAAATCAAATTTGAAAACCGGCTTATTTGGGTTTTTGCAATAACAGGTTTCGCGTTTAGCGGCTTGTTTTTGGTTTGGAGAATCAAGCGCCGATTAAATAACCTTGAAATGGCGACGGTTGCTTTTTCTCATGGGGATCTACTAGAAAGAGCTTCCGAAAAAAATAGCATAAAATTAGGTACGTTAAACCGTAGCTTTAATGTTATGGCGGACAAGATAAGAGACTTAATCAATAGTAATAAGTCTTTGACTAATGCTGTTGCTCACGAGCTAAGGACGCCTATATTCCGAATTCAGTGGCAGGCTGAGTTGTTGAGTGACTTAGCACCAACTCCGCAACAATCTAAAGCGATAGCCCGTATTCTTGCTGATACGGATGAAATGGAAGACATGGTTGATGAGCTATTGTATTACGCTCGATTGGAAAGAGGGGGCTTTGAATTGCTTAAGCAACCTATTGATGCCAATGAATGGCTAAACGAGCGTTTTAGCATTTGGGAGAAAGAGACAACACTCGATCTCATTAAGGTGCCACTAAAAGTCCCAGCCTCTTTGTATGTCGATCTAAAGTTATTCAATAGGGCGGTGGATAATATAGTAAGGAATGCTTTTAAGTTTGCCGATACTAAGATCGTTATTGAGTTGTGGTATACCGACAATGAATTTGTTATTGAGGTTCATGATGACGGTAAAGGCGTTGAAGCGGAGCATTGGCCTTTTTTGTTTGATCCTTTCTACAGCGCTAATGCAGCGAGGAACAAGGGGAAAACGGGCCATGGTTTAGGGTTAGCTATTGTTAAACAGGTGTGTGACCGTCACCAAGCACATGTCACTGTTGGTGAAAGTTACTTGGATGGTGCGTGTTTTGCCTTGTCGTTTCCTCGGCTTGAGCTATAAATTCAACATGGTCATTTAGTTGTTTTAAGATTACACTGCGCCCAATATTCCAGAAGTACATATTTAGGTAGAGGTCACCATGGACCAAGAACATTATGAAGACGCTGATTACGAAGGCCAAGAGCTTGGCGAAGAAGGCGAAGAGATTGAAATTGAAGCCATTGGTATTGATGTTTCATCACAGCCAATCGAACTCTACAAGGTGTTTAAAATTGCTAACCTAGTGAGTGGTGGCGGTGAAGCTAAACACATCATCTCTGAAGGCTACGTAGCGGTAAATGGTGAGCTAGAAACGCGTAAGCGTCGCAAAATGTACGATGGTGACTTCTTCGAGTTCAACCAAGAGTACTATGTAGTGGTGTGTGATCAGCCAGTACAAGAAGAATCAGACAAGCCGAAAAAGAAAGAAGCGCCTAAAAAAGATAACAAGGCGAAGAAAGGTCAGTCTAAAAAGGATTCTAAGAAGAAAGAGTCTAAGAAAAGCAAAGCTGAAATGCTAAGCGCAAAGGCTGAACCAAAGAAAGAGAAAAAAGAGAAGAAACCGAAAAAGAAAGCGGATACGCCTAAGCCAACACGTGACGATAAAAGCGGCCGTAATTCGATTGAATTCTTCTAACATTATTCTTTTAAGACGTTAATCAACGTTAGAACTCGGTTTGCGTTAAGCAGATATCAAAAGGCTCACTATTTAGTGAGCCTTTCTGCATTTAGAATCAACAAAAATCTAAGCTCTATTCTCAGTGACGTGTGCGAGAAGACGTTAATTCTGATGCACGAAGTTGAGCGACAGCTTTCGCCAGTTCCAGTTGAGCTTGTGCAAAATTGATGTCGACATTGCCCTTGTTGATGTTCTCTAGAGCCGCATATTTCGCCTCTTCTGCGCGAGCGCGGTCAATGTCTTTACCATGCAAGGCAGTGTCGGCTAACACCGTAACGACATCCGGTTGAACTTCCAGCATCCCTCCAGAGACATACAGCACTTGGCCTTCTGATTTAGGATCTGTGACAAACACCGTTACGCCCGGTTTGATCTTACTGAGAAGCGGGGAGTGACCGGGGCGGATCCCCAGTTCACCATCAGCGCCAGAAACGGCTAGGGCATACGCTGGACCTGAAAACAGCGTACCTTCCGCACTTACAATATTAAGTTGAAATGTATTATCTGTGATTCCGATAGCCATTGTGCACCTACCTGTTAGAGTGATTTCGCTTTGTTAAGCACTTCGTCGATAGAACCACAGTACAAGAACGCTTGCTCTGGGATATCGTCATACTCACCGCTTAACAGACCTTTAAAGCCTCTTAGTGTTTCGCTTAGCGGTACAAAGACACCTTTCTGACCGGTAAACACTTCGGCTACGTGGTAAGGCTGAGTTAAGAAACGTTCAATCTTACGAGCGCGAGATACGGTCTGTTTGTCTTCAGTTGAAAGCTCATCCATACCAAGAATCGCGATGATGTCTTTTAGCTCTTTGTAGCGTTGCAGTGTTGTTTGTACTTTTTGTGCAATGTCGTAGTGCTCTTGGCCAACCACAAGTGGGTCTAACTGGCGAGAGGTTGAATCCAATGGATCAATCGCAGGGTAGAGGCCCAATGCCGCGATATTACGAGACAGTACAACGGTCGCATCTAAGTGAGCAAAGGTTGTTGCTGGCGATGGATCGGTCAAGTCATCCGCAGGTACGTATACTGCTTGGATAGACGTGATAGAGCCTTGTCTAGTCGAAGTGATACGCTCTTGAAGCACACCCATCTCTTCAGCCAGTGTTGGTTGGTAACCTACTGCAGAAGGCATACGACCTAGCAGAGCTGATACTTCAGTACCGGCAAGTGTGTAACGGTAAATGTTATCAATGAACAACAGTACGTCACGACCTTCATCACGGAAGCGCTCAGCCATAGTCAGGCCCGTAAGTGCTACACGTAGACGGTTTCCCGGTGGCTCGTTCATTTGGCCGTAAACCATGGCTACTTTGTCTAGTACACCTGCTTCTTTCATCTCGTAGTAGAAGTCATTACCTTCACGAGTACGTTCACCAACACCGGTAAATACAGAAAGACCTGAGTGAGCTTTAGCGATGTTGTTGATAAGCTCCATCATGTTGACGGTTTTACCTACGCCGGCACCACCGAACAGACCAATTTTACCACCCTTAGCGAATGGACAGATAAGGTCGATAACCTTAACACCCGTCTCGAGAAGCTCAGTACTGTTTGCTTGTTCTTCATAAGAAGGGGCTTCACGGTGAATTTCGTAGTTTTCTTTCTGGCCTATTTCACCACATTCATCAATAGGCTGACCAAGTACGTTCATGATACGGCCCAATGTTTCTTCGCCGACAGGCACCGTGATTGGTGAGCCTGTGTTTTCAACCGTTAGGCCACGACGTAAGCCATCTGACGTACCCATTGCAATACAACGAACGATATTGCTACCCAGTTGTTGCTGTACTTCCAATACTAACGAGCTTGCTTCGTCGCTAGTCACTTTCAAAGCATCATAAACGCGTGGGCTGTTGCCGCCGCTGAACTCGACGTCAACGACCGCGCCGATTACTTTAACTATTTTTCCAACACTCATTCTTAAATCCTCAAATTCTGTTCTTGACCCAGTCTTTTCTAGCCCTAGACAGCTTGTGCACCTGAGACTATTTCACTCAGCTCTTGGGTAATGGCAGCCTGACGCGCCTTGTTGTAGACCAATTGCAAGTCGTCAATGAGTTGGCCTGCGTTATCAGTCGCCGCTTTCATAGCGACCATTCGGGCTGCTTGCTCACAGGCAATGCTCTCAACAATGCCTTGATACACTTGCGATTCGATGTATCGATGTAACAGTTCTGAGAGTATGTCTTTGGGTGCTTGCTCATAGATGTAGTCCCAACGACGCGCTTTTTTAGGCTCACTAGCTTCCTCTGTGTCTGAAGGGTGGGGGAGCAACTGCAAGGTCGTTGGCGCTTGAACCATGGTGTTGACGAACTGGTTGTAAACGAGATACAAGCTATCGATCTTGCCTTCGTCGTAATGCCCCAGCATCGCGTTCACTGTACCTAAGATGTCTTCTAACTTAGGTGTATCGCCAAGACCTGACGTTTGTGCAATAACGTTGCCGCCGCGTTGGAAGAACGAGATAGCCTTAGATCCCACTAAGGTTGTTTCTACCTCGACTCCCTTGGTGCGCCATTGCTCCATTTCTTCTAATACTTTCTTGAACAAGTTTGAGTTCAAGCCACCGCACAAGCCGCGATCGGACGAGATAATGATGTAAGCGACACGCTTAGGTTCACGCTGCTGCAGGTAAGGGTGCTGGTATTCCAGCGAACCCGATGCAACATGAGAGATAACTTTTCGCATGTTCTCGGCGTAGGGGCGAGTTAGCGTCATGTTGTCTTGAACCTTGCGCATCTTACTTGCTGCAACCATTTCCATTGCGCTAGTGATTTTCTGAGTGTTACTAACACTGGCTATCTTGGTGCGAATTTCTTTAGTACTTGCCATAATCTGCTCCTATTTGTTTTGATTTCCAGCTAACAAACCGGAGCACTTACCAAGCTTTCATCCCAACAAAACCTTCTAGGATCTCTTTAAGAGCGCCATCGATTTTGTCGTTGTAATCGCCTGTCGCGTTGATTTTTTCGAACAACGCAGGGTTTTGACCTTTGGCGTAAGCAATCAGCTCTTCTTCAAAACGGGCAATGTTGCTTAGCTCAACACCGACCAAGTAGCCTTTCTCTGCCGCGTAGATAACCGTTGCTTGCTCAGCGACTGACATAGGAGAGTATTGTTTTTGCTTCATTAATTCGGTAACACGCTCACCGTGGTCTAGCTGTTTGCGCGTCATCTCATCTAAGTCAGAAGAGAACTGAGCAAAGGCCGCCAGCTCGCGGTATTGAGCCAATGAAGTACGGATACCACCAGACAGTTTCTTGATGATCTTGCACTGCGCCGCACCACCCACACGAGATACCGAGATACCTGGATCTACTGCAGGACGTAAGCCTGAGTTAAACAATTGGGTTTGAAGGAAAACCTGACCGTCGGTGATTGAGATTACGTTGGTTGGTACAAACGCTGATACGTCACCCGCTTGAGTTTCAATGATCGGAAGCGCCGTTAATGAGCCTGTTTGGCCTTTCACTTCACCGTTAGTGAACTTCTCTACATACTCTGCATTCACTCGTGCTGCACGTTCTAGTAGGCGTGAGTGAAGGTAGAATACGTCGCCAGGGAAGGCTTCACGACCCGGTGGGCGTTTCAATAGCAATGAGATTTGACGGTAAGCAACGGCTTGTTTTGATAGGTCATCATAGATGATCAGTGCATCTTCACCGCGGTCACGGAAGTATTCACCCATGGTGCAACCCGCATAAGGGGCTAGGTATTGAAGCGCTGCAGACTCTGATGCTGACGCCACAACGACGATGGTGTTTTTAAGCGCATCGTGGTCTTCGAGTTTACGAACCACGTTAGCGATAGTGGAGGCTTTTTGGCCAATCGCTACATACACACATTTGATGCCAGAATCTTTCTGATTGATGATCGCATCGATAGCTAACGCTGTTTTACCCGTCTGACGGTCACCGATGATAAGTTCACGTTGACCACGACCGATTGGCACCATGGTATCAACCGCTTTGTAGCCAGTTTGAATAGGTTGATCAACAGACTTACGTTCGATTACACCGGGTGCAATCACTTCTACAGGGTCGAGTCGGTCACAACTCACTGGGCCTTTGCCATCGATTGGCTCGCCTAATGTGTTCACGACACGGCCAAGAAGTCCATTGCCGACGGGTACTTCCAAGATACGACCTGTACCTTTCACTTTCATACCTTCAGAGAGGTCAGTGTAGGGGCCCATAACCACGGCACCTACTGAGTGGGTATCGAGGTTAAGTGCGAGTGCGTATTTACCACCTGGTAGCTCAATCATCTCACCTTGCATAACATCAGCAAGGCCATTGATTGTGATGATGCCATCACGAACTGATACGATAGTGCCTTCATTGCGAGCCTCGGTGCTCACATTAAATTTCGAGATGCGCTCTTTGATTAGATCGCTGATTTCATTTGAATTTAATTGCATAATTGTTACCTATCTCGCGTGAAGTTGATGAGCCAATCGGTCAATTGATGTGTTTAAAGAACCATCGATAACGGTTTCACCCGCTTTGATGACCATTCCACCTACTAACGTGTCATCAATAACCTGCTTCATTTCAACCTGACGCTCTAATTTCTTCTCAAGTGCAGCTGTTAATGACGTAACTTGATCCTGTGTCAGCATTTCAGAACTGGTGACAGTGACAGGCACTACACGTTCATGTTCGTCCTTTAGCTCGCAGAACAATTCAAACAGATCTCTTACAACAGATAGACGGCCGTTCTCGGCCAAGACTCGAATAAGATTAATGACGTGGTCATCAACGAGTCCTTGGCAAATATGAATGATGAGGTTTGCCAGCTCTTCCGTTTGGTGTGTAGAAGCCCCTTCAGCTGAAGAAATCTGACTAGCGATCGTTTCTTCTTCCGCGACAGCTACAAGAATGGACAGCATTGAGTGCCACTCTTGTAACTGGTTTTCACCTAAAGCAAATTCAAACGATGCTTTGGCGTAGGGATGAGCAATATTGGTGTAATCTGACATATTGCCTCTCCTTAGAGTTCGCTAATCATTTGGTCAACTAGCGCTCGGTTCGTTGCGGAATCTAGGTTTTTGCTAATCAGTTTCTGTGCACTTTGAATCACTGCGTCTGCCATATCCGCCTGAAGTTCACGGCGTATCTTTTGGCGTTCGCCTTCTAGCTCAGCTCTACCTTGTTCTAAGATGCGTGCCTTTTCTTGCTCGGCTTCTTGTTGCGCTAAGCTGATGATTTCATTGCGGCGTTTTCGGCCTTGTTCAACCAGTTCAGTCACATCTTTTCTTGCATCTTCGATGAGTTGCGCGCCATTTGATTTTGCTAGTTCTAGCTCTTTCGCAGCGTTCTCTGAGTGGCGTAAACCATCAGCGATTTCTTTTTGGCGCTCGTCTAACATCGCGGTGAGAGGGGGCCATACATATTTCATGCACAGCCAAACAAAAATCACGAATGAGATTGCTTGTCCAAACATGCTTGCATTTAAGTTCATACCTTCCTCACTAAATCTTGATTATGTATAAATCGATCTTTCAAAGCGGTTTGATTAAGCCACGGCGAAGATGATGTATAGACCGATACCAACACCGATCATCGGTACCGCATCCACAAGACCCATCATGATGAAGAATTGAGTACGAAGCATTGGAGTAAGGTCTGGTTGACGCGCAACACCTTCAAGGTATTTACCTGCTAAGTTACCAATACCAGATGCTGCACCTGCTGCACCTAAACCGATCAGTAATGCACCTGCTACATATAAAACTGCGCTTACGATATCCATTTGTATCTCCGAAAATAATTTGTTAGTTAATTTTTTAGTTATTAATTAGTGGTGTTCTTCTGTTGCCATTCCTAAATAAACAACGGTCAGTACCATAAATATAAATGCTTGTAAGAATACGATTAATATGTGGAATAAGGCCCAAGGTACACTCAGTGCCCACTGCATCCACCAAGGCATTAGTGCAATAAGGATGAATATCATCTCGCCTGCATACATATTTCCGAATAATCGTAAGCCTAGTGATATTGGCTTTGAAATTAATGTTATTAATTCAAGAACTAAGTTAACAGGATATAAAAGAGGGTTATCAAATGGCTGAGTAGTTAGCTCTTTGATAAAGCCTTTAAAACCTTTATTTTTAAATGTATAGGTTAACAGTAGAATAAACACACCGAGTGCCATCGACATTGGTATATTTACGTCTGCCGTTGGTAGGTCTCTAAAGTGCTCTAGACCCACAGCTCGAGTTAACCCCGGGATTAAATCAATGGGTAATAGGTCGACTGCATTCATTAACAGCACCCAAACAAAAGTGGTTAATGCCAGTGGTCCTATTAATTTATCTTCCGCTTGAAAAATCTCTTTGACGAGATTATTGACGAAGTCAAAGACAAGCTCGATAAAACATTGAAAACGACCTGGAACGCCGCTAGTGCCACGAGTGGCTACATACCGAAATGCACCGATGAAAAGTAAACCTGTAATCCAAGATACCAACATCGAGTCAATGTTAAACGCCCAGAAACCATCACCTGTAGTTAAGAAGGTTAAGTGATGCTCTATGTATTCGTGAGCGGTAGTTACTTGATCCATACTACGCGTACTCCGATCTATTAGAGGCGGTAATAAACGGTGTTAAGAAGTATCCAACCATAGTAAAGATGTACGCATATAATATTACTGGGTTATCCAATTTGAAAAACTGGAACGCCAAGATAAACATTAAAAACGTATATGTTATTTTTACGACACGACTCATTTGCATTAAGTCACGTAAACTATAATTAGGATTCTTACGCACCTTTAGGCTTGCATATATAAATCCAAACAGCGGTGGCAACATCGCAATTACGATGCCCAAAGCTGATGATTCCATATCTACTTTATTACCAAAAAACACTTCATATAAAACTACACCGATGGCTAATACTATTTGGCAGAGAACAACTCTTTTAGCGGCAACAAGGATGTCGCTACTAATCCCATTAAGCCTCATAATAAAACCTTATGTTAAACAGTGTAAGTTAATATAAAACACAGTTTAAATTTAACTTGTTACTACATTTCACTTGTTAATAACACTTGATTTGCTTTAAAGAAAAACCCTTGCTGGTTTTATATCTCCTGACGAAATTAAACGAATTAAGCTAATTCGCTATCGTTTCGACAAAATATAAATTACGCCTAAAATTATGTGATCAAAACGACAAATATCGATATCAATAATTCCATTTTTGAAAGATATATTTTTCATTTATGAAAGTAATAGTTTTATTACTTTATTCATGAATATTTAAGATGCTTTATCCTCATGAAAAAGAGGGGCTTTTTAGGAGGGTTCAGCGAGCGAAATTATCAATTTATGATCTTATCAATTAAGACTATTCAAACACTTAGGTTCATTTTCAAGTTGAACTGCGAAGTGTGGTTTTGGCCATGGTTACGCTTGTTTGAGCCAATGATGGAAGAGCTCTTTGTTCTGGGAAATTAAACGTACGTCGCTCCTTATCAATAAGCGAATAATTTTTATATTGTTGTCAGCTTGTCACTATTTGCGTGCGAGAGAGTGAAAATTCAGCGCCTAAATGTTGATGATATAGGAGTGAAGTGGGGGGATTGGGTTTATGAGAAGCATGGTGCGGAGAAGAAACACCGAGTTTTGAGGAAGTAAATGGCAGCAAAACGCTGCCTAATTTACTTAATCTAGGCTCAGTTATTACTCTTCATAACTGAGGTATTGAATACATAAGTCATGGAAAGCCTGTGCTTGTGGTGAGATCGTACGATCAGACAATCTGAAAATACCAATTTGTCGTTGCAAGGGCGGGTCAATTAACGGAATCCACACCAAGCGGGTTTCATTCGTTGGGAAAGCCAGCTTAGGTAGCGTGGTCACGCCTATCCCGAGCTCTAACACCGAAAACAGCGAGGTAATGTTCTCGACTGAGTATAGGGCTTGTTCGCTGAGCATGCGCGCAGGCGTTGGGTCTAGTAGGGTGCAAGTCCCGTTGCGAATGAAGGGCTGTTTTAACAAAGTTTGCCATTCGATTCCTTCCCGTTGAGAGGCAATAGGGTTGTCTTTGAGGCACACCACACCGATAGGATCAGAAAGTAAAGGCGTGAAGTCGATGCTCTCTTCTTCTAAATGGGAGCTATTGCCGAGGGCAACATCCACCTCGCCAGAGAGTAACCTTGCTTCTACACCTGCCGCATTATCATCAATCAAACTCACTTCTACATTAGGGTACTGCTCACAAAAAGCCCCTAAAACACTGGGGATTAGTTTTGCGGCTACCGAAGGCACGCTCGCTATTCGAACTCTTCCTTGTTGTCCTGCTGCCGCTGCGCGTAGGTCATTATCTAATGCTTTGTAAACATTCAGAAATTGAATGATCTTGGGCAAGCATATTTCTCCAAAAGGCGTCAGGGTTGATTTGTTGCCTGTTTCAAACAGTGGCTGACCAAGTATTTTTTCTAGCTCTTTTATTGACGTAGAAAGTGCCGCTTGCGAGCGATTGGCGCGGTGAGATGCTGCTCGAAATCCGCCTTCTTCGACCACTAAAACAAAATGTTTTAACTGTTGTAGCTTAATACTCATGGCACTGATCCTTCTCTAGCCCTTGCTATACCTTACTTTTCACAAGGTGATAGATTTTATTTATCAAATGCACAAAATTTACCGTTAGATTTATCATTCGTCAAGGTGCAGTATTTAACCATCTTGAAACATAGTTGTTACAAAGTTGGATGGAATCGTGAACGCACAAACTAAAAAACACCCAGTAAAAACCGAGCTTTTCGCCTCAAAAGCACCACTAGAGTGGGCAATCGTTAATAACGGCACTCTATACACAGCGCAGATTCCAATTGATGAAACTGGCGCAGTAGTAGAGGGCGGTATTGAAGCGCAAACGCGTCAGACTTTTAACAACCTTGTTCATACATTGGAGTGTGCTGGCGAATCTATGGATTCAGTGCTGCAAGTTCTGATCTACGTGACAGACCGTGAATACCTAAAAACGGTAAACAGCGTATACGGAGAATACTTCAATGCACCTTATCCAAACCGTGCTGCGGTCGTCGTTGCAGGGTTAGCAAGAGAAGAAATGTTGGTTGAGTTCGTGGTTTATGCATCAGCATCTCAACCTGAATAATTCGACTGTGAACTAAGGCTATTTGCGGATCAAAACTCTTTTGAATTAAAGCGGTTTATTGATACAAGCGGTCGGGTTCATTTCAGATACAAAATGTACGACTTATTTTAGCAATTAATTACCTGAATATTAACAGTTTATTAATTAACCAAATGGTTGCCAGACTCAACCGCAACCTAACCGTTACAAGGACAGAATGATGACTCAATTACAGAATGTTCAAGCAGAAAGCGCACTTTACATTGGCGGCGAATGGCAAGCTGGTGTAAGCACCGTTGCGAACATTAACCCATCAGATATTTCTGAAAACATCGGTAACTTTGCACAAGCAAGCGCAGAGCAAGTTCAACAAGCGATTTCAGCGGCAAAACACGCTCAACCAGAGTGGGAAAAAACGCCGATTGAACGCAAGCAAGCGGTACTTCAAGCGATTGGTGATGAGCTGATTGCACGTTGTGATGAACTAGGCACACTACTTTCGCGTGAAGAGGGTAAGCCTTTTGCTGAAGGTCGTGGTGAGATTTACCGTGCAGGACAGTTCTTCCAATACTTTGCGGCTGAAGTGCTTCGTCAAATTGGTGACAACGCGGACTCAGTACGCCCTGGCGTTTCTGTTGAAGTGACTCGTGAAGCGGTTGGTGTTATCGGCATCATCTCTCCTTGGAACTTCCCGACAGCAACGGCTGCTTGGAAAATCGCTCCAGCACTGGCTTTCGGTAACAGCGTTATCTGGAAACCAGCAAACCTAACACCAGCAAGTGCGGTTGCGCTTACTGAGATAATCCACCGTCAAGGTATCCCTGCAGGTACGTTCAACCTTGTTTTGGGTAGCGGTTCAACAGTGGGTGATGCACTGATCAACTCTAAAGAAGTGAACGGTGTGAGCTTTACTGGTTCGGTTGATACGGGTCGTAAAGTAGCAGCCGCTACCGCACCAAACTTCGTTCGTTGCCAACTAGAAATGGGCAGTAAGAACGCACTTGTGGTTGCTGACGATGCTGATATCCAAACAGCAGTTGATGCAACTATCGCAGGTTCATTCTCTGGCGCAGGTCAAAAATGTACAGCATCTTCTCGTCTAGTGGTTATGGACGGCATTCACGACCAATACGTTGAAGCACTGATTAAGCGTATGAGCGAGCTGAAAGTGGGTCACGCACTAGAAGAAGGCGTGTTCATGGGGCCGGTAGTTGACGGTAACCAACTTGAAGCAAACCTAGGCTGGGTTGAGAAAGCGCGTCAAAGCGGCGGTGAGCTGGCATTTGGTGGTGAACGCTTGAGCATGCAACACGAAGGTTTTTACATGTCTCCAACGCTGTTCTTAAACACTAAGAACGATTGGGAAGTGAACCAAGAGGAAGTGTTCGCACCAATGGCAAGCGTGATTCGTGTGGCTGACCTAGAAGAAGCTATCGCGACGACCAACGATACTCGCTTTGGTCTAACAGGCGGCATCATTACTCAGAGCCTACGTACTAGCGCAATGTTCAAGCAACAAGCGCAAACAGGTTGTGTGATGGTGAACCTACCAACAGCAGGCACGGATTACCACGTACCGTTTGGCGGCCGTAAAGAGTCTAGCTTCGGTCCTCGTGAGCAAGGTCAATACGCGAAAGAGTTCTACACAGTGGTTAAGACGGCTTACCAGCGTCCTTACTAGATAGATCTCTATTAATTGACGTTCTATTAATGAAAAGTGGCCTGATTCACAGAGTCAGGCCAACATTCAAACCAAAACAGCAAACGAACTTAGACAAGTGATTTAACCCATTTTTGAAAACATGTTACTTGAGCGTGTTTTCAAAACCGAGCTAGAACACTGAGCTTTCAATAGGAGTGGTTATGTACCAGCAACGGATTGTTATAGATGGATTGCAATACTGCAATTGGAATAGAGAATACTTCCAAACACTAAAGGCGAGCGGCATTACAGCAGTTCACGCTACCGCGGTTTACCATGAGACAGCTCGTGAAACCTTATCTCGCTTTGCAGAGTGGAACTTAAGATTCGAGCAGAACGCAGACCTTATTATGCCGATTCACTCAATGGCTGATGTTGAGACTGCAAAAGCGACCGGTAAAGTCGGTATTTTCCTTGGTGCTCAAAACTGTTCTCCAATCGACGATGAGATCGGTCTTATCGAAGTGATGCGTAAGCAAGGTCTTTTGATCATGCAACTGACGTACAACAACCAGAGCTTACTGGCGACAGGTTGCTACGAGAAGAACGACACTGGTATTACTCGCTTTGGTAAACAAGCCATCGAAGAGATGAACCGAGTGGGCATGATCATCGATATGTCTCACAGTGCCGAGCGCTCAACACTTGAAGCGATTGACTTGTCTTCTCGTCCTATTTGTATCAGTCACGCGAACCCGACGTTCGCTCATGATGCATTACGAAACAAATCAAACGATGTGATTAAAGCCCTAACCGCACGCGGTGGCTTAATCGGATTCAGCTTATACCCATTCCACCTACCAAATGGCAGCCAATGTACATTGGAAGACTTTTGCCAGATGGTTGCGACTACCGCTGACATGGTCGGCGTAGAGCACCTTGGTATTGGCAGTGACCTATGCTTAAACCAACCTCAAGCCGTTCTTGAGTGGATGAGAAATGGTCGTTGGTCTAAAGCTATGGACTACGGTGAAGGCTCTGCGAACAACTCAGGTTGGCCAGATGCGTTGCCTTGGTTCTGTGGTAGTGCGGGTATGGAAAATATTTATAACGGATTGATGCGTCATGGTTTCAGCGAGTCTGAAGCTGGGCAAGTCTTGGGAGAAAACTGGTTTAACTTCTTGAAAGATGGCCTAGAGCCTCAAACCAAGGGTTAACGATTTCTCGCAAGCCATCATCGAATTAGCAGCCTTCTAACAAACGTTCAATTAGCAAGTGCTGCTTAAACCAATTTCACTATTCAAAAGGAACAACGGTCTATTTCGCAACGCGGTAACCTAAACATGGATTAGCCTGCCCAACACAAAAAACAATAGGGCAGGTGTTAAATACACCCTTGTAGTCATCATTCAAATGACAGCTGCAAAGAAACCTCTGGAGTCAGAGTATGTCTGATTTAACCAATAGCGTGAAATCTTCAAGCTTAAATGCGGGTCAAGCACACACAACAAGCAACACAAACGGGTCTGAGTCTACATCAGATAAATTAGGTCTATCCAACCCAGCACTTTGGTACAGCGGCGGCTTTATCGCTCTGTTCGTGGCACTTGCTCTATTTGATGGCGAGCTGTTATCAAGCCTAGTAAACGCTGGCTTTGCATGGTCTGTTAAAGTATTCGGTCCTTACTGGCAAATGCTTCTTCTTCTGACTTTTCTTATTGGTCTTGGCCTCGCGGCAGGGCGAACAGGCAAGGTTATCCTAGGCGGCATCGCTAAACCTGAAATGGATGGTTTCCGTTGGATGGCGATCATCTTCTGTACGCTACTGGCAGGCGGCGGCGTATTTTGGGCAGCAGCAGAGCCTATTGCTCACTACGTTAGCCCGCCACCATTGTACGGCGCACAAGAAAACGCACAGCAAGGCGCGGTGAATGCGTTATCGCAATCCTTCATGCACTGGGGTTTCTTAGCATGGGCTATCGTCGGCAGCTTAACGTCTATCGTGGTTATGCACCTTCACTACGACAAAGGCTTGCCGCTTAAACCTCGTATTTTGCTTTACCCAGTATTGGGTGAGCGTGCACTGAAAGGCCACACAGGCGCATTGATTGATGCATGTTGTATTGTCGCAGTAGCGGCGGGCACCATCGGTCCTATCGGCTTCTTAGGCTTGCAAGTGAGCTACGCACTGAACGCACTGTTTGATATTCCAGATGGTTTCACAACACAGCTAATCATCATTCTGTTCGCAATCGTTTTATACACATTATCGGCATTAAGTGGTCTTAACCGCGGGATGCAAATGCTAAGCCGTTACAACGTAATTTTGGCAATGGCATTGATGGTCTACATCCTGATCTTTGGTCCAACGAACTTTATCTTCAATGGCTACATTCAAGGTGTAGGCAGCATGATTGATAACTTCATCCCAATGGCGACTTACCGTGGTGACGAAGGTTGGTTGAGCTGGTGGACAGTATTCTTCTGGGGCTGGTTTCTAGGTTACGGCCCAATGATGGCAATCTTCATCGCTCGTATCTCACGCGGTCGTAGTATACGCCAATTGGTATCAACCATTAGCCTTATCGCACCGTTTGTTACTTGCTTCTGGTTCACGATTGTTGGTGGCTCTGGTCTTGCGTTCGAAATCGCAGATCCGGGTAGCGTAAGTAAGGCATTTGAAGGCTTTAACTTACCAGGCGCACTACTAGCTGTGACTCAGCAATTACCAATGCCAATGCTGATATCTATTTTGTTCTTGATCTTAACAACGATCTTCATCGTAACGACTGGTGACTCAATGACTTACACCATCAGTGTAGTTATCAGTGGTGAGACAGAACCCAATGCAATTATTCGTACCTTCTGGGGTGTGATGATGGGGGTAACAGCGTTAATTCTGATTTCCCTAGGTTCTGGCGGTATTTCAGCGCTGCAATCCTTCATTGTTATCACCGCGGTACCGGTTTCCTTAATCTTGCTGCCATCACTTTGGAACGCGCCTCAAATCGCAATCAAGATGGCAAAAGAGCAGGGGCTGTAATAATAAGGCTCTGTAAGAAACTGATTAAATAAGAACAAATCAGCCTTTGAAAGAAGGCTGATGCAAAATTCCGAAAGGAACAAAAAACCGTACTGGTGAAGATACATCGGGCGGCACGTATTTAGGTCAATTGATCTAGTCAGGACAAAATAATAAGGGGTGAGCTCGCTTGCCCCAAATAACGTGAAAGCTAACCAACACACTGTAAAAACGAATGCTTCAAATGATGGCAACGATCGGTTCTGAATGGCTAGCAAAATCCTATAACTATAAGGTGGTGAGCAAATGGATGCACATCGTTCTACCTACACTGAATCAGCACTACGTGACGCGACTGTCGTCATGGCACCGGAAAGGCTAGGTGCAATGCACCAAACACGTATCAGCTTCGTTAGAACTCTGATTCGTAAAATGGCTCAGCAAGAATGGAAAGTGACGAAACATGAGTGGCAATTAGACGCTCAAGGTTTTGGTCATGTTATCTATAAGCTTGCGACGCCAAACCATGTTTATCATTTGGTTGTTTTCTGCGATGAGATTGCAGATGACGAACGAAATGACCGTGTAATTGCTGAAAAGTGGGACGTAACGTTTGCGCTTGTTCTTGGTGATGTTGATGTCGCCCTACTTGAAAGACTTCGTGCGAACGTACCGCTTCAAGAAGCAGGCCGTAATCCAAATAACGTGCTTGTGTTGGCGCGTGCAAACAAAAGTGTACGTGTGTTTGAACACATCGTGAGTCACTTGGCTAAAGGTGTTCAACCAACGCCAAAAGAGCTGGCTGAAGTGGGTTACATCCTGCGAACGACAGCGGTATACGGTAATGGCAAATTTGGCATTGCTGACTTTAAAATCTTAGAGAAAAATGAAGATTTTAATCAGTCGTTTAGTGCGCAAATGTGTGCGGTTTATATGCTGCGTGAGTTCAGCCTAGATTGGGTTCATTACCTAGCCGAGCAACAGGGCGGTGAACAAGCGATTACCTTGCATAGAGGATTACAGCGTTACCTTGGTGTTGGTAATGCGACTGGTTTAGGCATGGCGCCATACCTTATTAACCACCCGAGTATTGTCGATCAGTGGATGACAACACGTGAGCATGCATTGGCTGACGTGTTAGCTAGTCACACGGATACAGCACTGATTGAACCGTTACGCGCTTTGATGAACAAAGCTGTGTGTCATTTAGAACAAGTCGTTACCATCAATGAAAACCAGCAAGAGTTGAACAAAGTAGCGGTTGATGAATTAAAACACGCAGAGCAATCGCTAGAAGTGTTTGTCAGCCAATGTGATACGTGGGCGCAGTTAGTTGAACAATCTAAGCACATGAGTATGGAAGCCCAAGAAATCCTTATCTCATGCTTGATGGAATTGTACCCAGAATTAGTGGACGCCCATCAAGAGCAAATGAATAGCAGCGAAACACTGTCGCTTCCAAGTGGTAAAAAGATTCAAGACCTTTTGGTTGTGTTAGAAGAAAAGTACCGTTGGGCTATCACGACCGACTTTACTAAAGCCGAAAACAACTACTGGTTCTGGTACCGCTCTCGAGATAAAGAAGAACCAAGACTCGGTGTTCGAGGTGAAGAGCTAGGCGAAGAGCGTGAACTGCCGTTGGATATAGGCCGTCAAGCTTACCGTTTGTACCATGCTTTATTGCAGTTTGCGCCAGAGCTTTCATTGGCTGAGTTCCTTGTTAAGCAGCCACAGCATCGTGCTATTGCACGTCGTGTATGGACGCTAGGCAACAAAGCGATGGGCGACATTCAAATGAATGTGCTGCACCAAGATTCGCCACCAATGCACTTACTGCGTTGCAAGCTTGCGATGTTTGGTGCGACTAAGTTTGATCCTCGCTCAGACCGTTGGGTACGAGTGACGTTTTTCCAAGGTGCGCCACTGCTTGATGAAATTCATCAGGACGAATGGGTGTTCCCAGTATTACCAAGTGAAGCGGAGCTCGCTGATTCACAAAAAGCTACTACACATATCAATGCTCAACATGGAGGTAAATCGTTATGATCGTTTCTCACAATGAACTGGTAGCGGCCGTCAATAAAGCCTTTCTGGGTATGCGCCGTACATGTGGTGAAGCCGATGTGATAGCGAACATGGTGGCAGATTTACAAATGGTGGGGTTGGATGGTGTTCGTCATTTTAACAATGCGAGCAACTTCATTGGGTTAGAAGACGATTGCCCAGTGGACATTCAAGTGCTTAGTGATAACACGGTTGAAGTTGACCTGCACAAGGCAAGTTTAGCGTGCCACCTACCTGTGGTGATGGATTACGCGATTGAAAAAATGGTCGGCAAGAAGACGCTGAAAATTGAGTTAAACAACTGTCATAACCGCTGGCTAGCGTACAGCGAGCTTGTGAAACTGGCGGCGAAGGGCATCGCGTGTACTGCACGTTGGGATAATGGCTCCAACCCTAAGAGCACTTTGTATGTGCTTAACCGTGGTTGCGTTGCACCAGAATTGTTTTTATCAGATTTGCCTCTGGCATCGGACGATCATATCCACAATATGACCATCGAGCTTTCCGTCCAGGATTTCGATATCGAACGTTTGTCAGATGGCTACCAAACACACATTGAATCGGAAGCGCTTTTTAAAACTCAAGAGAAGGCGTGGTACGAGGGCATTGAAGTTGACGATGGAGAGTGGGGCGCGTTGAAAGAAACGGCCACGGCGATCCTTGTTGAAAACAGCCAACGTTCAATTCAAGGTGCAGGTGAGCTAGAAGCTTCTTAGCTTTATTTTATAGAGCTTTAGTTTATAGATATTTAGCTTATAGAAACTGAGCCTATAAATCCTGAGCTTATTGAATTTATAAACCTCATTTACAACAGATAAAACCAAAGAGCTTAACGTATCCTCACCTCGTTAAGCTCTTTTTATTTGTGTTCTACTTTTGTTCTTCCTCTCAATAGGTCACACCTTAAACTCTCTGTTTTGACACAAGTTGTTACGCGTTGAAGGTAAATTAAGCGATTAGATGAAGAACCTTCACAATCATGTTAAACAAACGGTTTCTTTTACAAGCCACTATGCGTATCTTGCTAACTAAAGGTGCCAACAGGCGCCGTTTTTATTCGTACCAATGACTTTAGAATCAGATAAAAAAGGAATGAAGCGTGCAAGCTAACTTTATTGATGGAACCACCCTGTATCGTCAGCACTCTTTTGAGTTGCCACTCGATTATCAAGCAAAAGATGGACAACAGATCCAAGTCTTCGCACGTGAGCTGGTTGATCTTGCTAAAGATGCGCAACAACTGCCGTGGTTGATCTACTTTCAAGGTGGACCGGGCTTCCCGTCGCCACGAGTCAGCGGTCAATCAGGTTGGCTAAAGCGTGCATTGCAAAACTACCGTGTTCTGCTTCTTGACCAACGTGGTACAGGCAATAGCACGGTGATCAGCCACGAAACCTTGGCTCATTTGTCTCCTGAACAACAAGCTGAATACCTATCGCATTTCAGAGCAGACAACATCGTGCGCGACGCGGAAGCGATTCGTGAGCAGTTCGGTGTTAAACAATGGTCGACGATTGGCCAGAGCTTTGGTGGTTTCTGTACACTTAGCTACTTGTCGCTGTTCCCACAAAGCTTACAGCGTTGTTATGTCACGGGCGGTATTCCGTCTATCGAGCGCGAAGCTGATGATGTGTATCGAGCAACCTACAAGCGTGTAGAAGACAAAAACAGAGCCTTCTTTGCTCAGTTCCCACAAGCGCAAGCTATGTGTCGTGAGATCTCTGATTACCTGCTTAACAACGACGTGAGACTGCCAAACGGTCAGGTGTTTACGGTTGAACAGTTCCAATTGATTGGTATTAACCTTGGTGGCGGTGAAGCAAACCTTCCTATGTACTTCACACTAGAGAGTGCGTTTGTTGAAGTGAACGGTAACAAGCAGCTGAGCTACAGCTTCCTAAACCAAATGCAGCAAGAGCAGGGCTACCTAACAAACCCTATTTACGCGATTCTGCATGAATCGATTTACTGCCAAGGCACAGCGTCTAACTGGTCGGCACATCGCGTGCGTGAGCAGTATCCGCATTTCAACTATCAATCGGGCAGTGAATTCTGGTTTACTGGCGAAATGGTTTATCCATGGATGTTCGACCAATTAGAAACACTGAAGCCACTGCGTGAAGCGGCGAACATGCTGGCTGAAAAGTCGGACTGGGGCACTTTGTACAACGCAGAACAGCTAAGTAAGAATACGGTTCCAATGGCGTGTGCGGTTTACGCGGATGACATGTACGTTGAGTTGGATTACAGCCGTGAAACACTGGCGAATATTCCAAATTCGAAAGCGTGGATTACTAGTGAATATGAACACAATGGTTTGCGAGTGGACGGCGAAAGAATTGTCGATAAGTTAATTACAATGGTTGATTCGTTAGAAAACTTGCCAAAATAATCAAATTCTCTGCGTAGGTTATCTACGTTAGAAGTTATCTAAGTTAGAAACAAGGCACGCCAGAAACAAGAAAACGCTGCATCCGTGCAGCGTTTTTTTTATGTCATCAAACTCTGTTTTTACTTTGTATCGTATTGATTACTAAAGCGAGTAAAACAGAGAATTTAAGAACCGGGAGGGATAGTTCCTAAACTCATTATGGTTGGATGACGATATCTTGATTTTCAGTAGTCGATAAGCTGGCGCGGTTCTGTTCGATGAGCTGCGCCGCATAAGAGGGAGTCACAGCTTGAATTTCGCCTTTTGAACGAATCGTTAGTGCTTCCCACGCATGGTCACGATATTTGCCTGTTTGTGTATATTCAATAAGTACTCTCATGATTCTTCCATCCGATGTGTGGTTAACGTGCTACTAACATTAGCGCCATTATTGAGGTTACACACCTGTTAAAAATGGAACATAAGATTAACCAAATGAGAATGCGAGCAACTTGAAAATTGCAGCGACTTGGACTTATTGTAAAGAGCCATACATACTTATCGTAAACAGCTGCATTTATCGTTAATAGCCGTACTTATTGTAAATAGCGTGTATAAAAAAACGCTGCACAATGGCAGCGTTAAAATGGAGATAGGTTGAAGCTAGATTAGCTGTTTTCTAAACCAACAATCTTGCGTGCAGACATGACTGCACTATCCAAATCGGTCAATCTACCAGCACTCGCTGGACCTAGAACTGATGAATACAAAGCCAACTGCTTCTCAAATGATAAATCTAATTGGTTATATAGATTTTGGCGGATTTGAGCGTGTTGCTGTGGCTTTGCGCTCGACAGGCCTTCCAACGTATCGTAGATGAGTGTAGTTGTATCCATATCTGTCCTTCGTACATCTTTGAAAAATTTTGAACATTATGCACTTGGTGTCATCTTTGTTCTGCGAGATTGATCGCATTATGTGCAGATCTGCTTAATTGTGTAATTAGTTAGTTATAATTGTGTTGTCTGACGCCACTGCGTACAAGAGGACCGAAAATGAAAAGGAGGCACATTGGCCTCCTTTGGTTTATTGCAATTCACTGTCTAAATGATATGTCCGCTATCGGATGTTGATGGTGTTATCTCTGCGGTCATACATGTCCGGTGTGGTATGTAAGCCACCTGCGTAACCTGCAGCTTCAAGTGTTTCTCTTACCTCACGAACATGCTCTGCGGTGACTGGTTCTTGCCTGTCTCCAAGATGCAATCGCACGAAGGTAATCAACTCAGCCAGTCTCTGATCCGACAATACATCTTCAAAACTTGCCATCGGCATGAAGTTTCTATCCTTGTCGAGATAGGTGGGTTGTAGGCCACGTACGGTTACCGCAATGGTGTTGAATGGGTCGCTGTGCATGATAATACCGTTATTCAATAGAGTAGGGGCGATAGGGTCGCGACCCTTACCATCATCACCATGACACGCCCCACAGGTTTGACGATACGTGGTGTAGATTTCAGCTGCGTAAGACTCTTCATCAAAGCCTTGAGGCTGTAACGGCACGGCATCGCTGCTAATGGTGTTGTTGATATCACCGCTCAGCAAGTAGTAGGACATAGACTCAATATCTTCACGCGTCATCAAGCTTAGGCTGTTTTTCACTACATCAGCCATACCCGCAAAAGCCGTACCTTTGTCTGAGTGACCTGTGTGTAAGAAATCGGTGAGTATTTTCTCATCCCAGCCGTCGATATACAGCTCATTTGCGGTGATGTCAGGTGCGTTCCAACCGTCGATTAAGTTACCTTGGAAAATACGTTCTGGTATCAGTGCTTGGGCAATGTTTCGTGGCGTATGGCACTCCGAACAGTGACCAAGTCCTGCGACCCAATATTTGCCTTGTTGCCACTTATCGACATCCTCAATTTCTCCTTTAAGTTCCTCTGGTACTTCGTAATCAATAGGGTCGGTATCCATGAATACGATGTTCCAGCCAAGCAAACCTAAGCGAATATTGGATGGAAACATCATGCTGTTGTCATCATTGCGTCGTGGCACGGCGGTGATTGACTGCATGTATTCCCATAAATCGACCATGTCTTGATCGGTGAGGTATTGATAAGAGGTGTAAGGCATTGCAGGATACAAGTAACCGTTCTTACCTTTACCCGCAACTAACGCGGCTCGGAAATCATCGAAGTCATAAGTCCCGATACCTTCGGTGGTGTGTGGGGTTATGTTGGTTGAATACACGGTGCCGAAAGGTGTCACGAACGGTAAGCCGCCA
This sequence comes from Vibrio sp. 10N.286.51.C3, assembly GCF_003050065.1. NCBI lineage: Bacteria > Pseudomonadati > Pseudomonadota > Gammaproteobacteria > Vibrionales > Vibrionaceae > Vibrio > Vibrio sp. 10N.286.51.C3. Next base: position 152,591 of record NZ_PIGC01000006.1, read on the forward strand.
GCAAAGGGTTCACCACCTTCTGCACTGTGACAAGCCACACAGTCACCGGCATAAGCGAGATATTCTCCGCGCTCAACAGATGATGCTTTCAAACTCGCGAGCCTTTGTTGCTCTACTTCACCAGCGCGTCGGATATAAGCCCCAAGCGCGAGTATTTCGTTCTCGCTGAGCTGATCATCAAACGCAGGCATTAGATTATTCAAACCGTAATTGATGGTGTGCTGAATCTCTTCAATACTGCCCCCGTGTAGCCAAGTATCATCGGAAAGGTCGGGTACTCCAATCGCTGGGTTGGCGACCGTACCATCGGCATGGCAAGACGAACAATATTTGGCGAATAAGGTCTTACCGAGTTCGACCTTAACCTCAGGCACATCGGTATGACGCTGGTTAAGAGACGCTAGATAGTAAGATACCTTTGCCACTTCATCCGGGCGCATGATTTCGCTCCAACCTGGCATCGCACCATTTCGCCCTTTGGCAATGGAATGGATCACAGCCTCATCACTACCGCCATATAACCAATCTTGGTCGATAAGGTTAGGGAAGTGTTTCTGGCCTTGTGCATTGTCTCGGTGACACGCCGCACAGTGAGTTTGGAATAGTATCTGACCGCTGTTCACGATCTCAGGAACTGCAGCTAATCCCTCTAACGTGGTTTCACTGGTTTGTGCAAATTGCTCATTGAGAGTGGTGGATGGTGAACTGAGCTTGTCATCGCTCTGCTCCCAATCGACTAAGCCTTTCCACTCACCAAGCCCAGGGTAGAGCACCAAGTAGCCTGCAGAGAGTAAGAAGGCTACCGCATAACTGACAAACAGCAGTTTAGGTGGCGGCGCGTCTTTCTCTTCAATGCCATCAAAGGTGCCAATGGTGTGGTCGTGATCGGCCTTGTGATTGCTACGCCAGTATTTAACGACAACAGACACCATCAGAACAAAGAAAATTAAGGTTAATAATACCGCCCATAGATTCCAAAATGTGCTCATTGTGATACCTCCTGTGACGTATCTTTACCAAGGCTTTGAAGGTAACGAATTAGCGCTTCACCTTTGGTTTTGCCTCTTACTTGCAATCTCGCATCGCCAATCTCTTTGTCGGTATAAGGTACACCCAGCGTGCGCAAGGCTTCCATTTTGGCGCTGATATCATCTCCAGTCAGAGTTTGCTCAAACAGCCACGGGTAAGAGGGCATGATAGAGGTAGGGACAACTCTGCGAGGGTTCACGAGGTGAATGACATGCCATTGGTCAGAATACTTTCTACCTAAATTGGTTAAGTCTGGGCCTGTACGCTTTGAACCCCATAAGTTTGGAAACTCATAGATATCATCCGCTTCTTTATTCGGGCGACCATTACGTTTAACTTCTGGTTCTAGAGGGCGAACCATCTGAGTGTGACAAACATGACAGCCTTCGCTGATGTAGATATCTCGACCTGCTAACTCAATAGGTGTCAGAGGTATCGCTAAGCTGCCCTTGGCAATATCATCTCCACGGACAATGCTTGGTACTACCCAAACTAATAAAGAGAAGGAGGCGACAACAACGGTGGTCAAAATTAAAATGACGATTGAATGTGTAAAGTCTTTACTCATCACTTAAGCCCCCTCACTAATGGTGTGTTTAGCGTCATGTACGGTTGGCATACGAACCGTTTTGTACAAGTTGAATGCCATTAAGAACAATCCAAGTACAAACAGCGCACCGCCAAAGAAACGCATGAATAGCCAAGGTGCTTTAAAGTCCATAGCTTCTACAAAACTGTAAATCAGTTCGCCATTTTCATTTTGAGCGAGCCACATATAACCCTCACCGATGCCTGCGATCCAAAGTGCTATTGCATAGATGGCGACGCCAGCATGAGCGAGCCAAAAGTGCCATTTAATCAGTCGTCGCGACCAAAGGTCGGTTTGGCCCCATAAGCGTGGAATGAAATAGTAAAAAACCGCTATCCCTGACATCCCAACCCATCCAAGAGCTGCGGAATGTACGTGTCCTATGATCCACTCGGTGTTGTGTGCCACCATGTTGAACCAACGAATGGCAAGCAGTGGACCTTCGAATGTCGCCAAACAGTAGTAAAGAATCGCTGAGAAAAAGAATAAAAGAATGTAGTCGGATTTCAGCTTTTCCTTGTTTTGTAAAAGGGTCATTGCGCTATTGAACGCACCGGCCCAAGAAGGGAGCCATAGGATTAATGACATCACGATACCGATGTTCTGAATCCATATAGGAACGGAAGAATAAACTAAATGGTGCGTTCCGGCCCATGTGTAGAAGCCAACCAAGCCCCAGAAATGGATCACAGACAAACGGTACGAATAGATAGGTCGATCCGCCGCTTTGGGTATGAAATAGTAATTCATACCAATCACACCAGCGGTCAGTAAGAAACCGACGGCATTATGTCCCCACCACCACTGAACAATTGCATCTTGAGCCCCAGCAAATACAGAGTAGGACTTCATCGCCAACACTGGTATCGCGAGGTTGTTGACGATGAAAATCATGGCAACGACGATAATGAAAGCAGCAAAGAACCAGTTTGCCACAAAGATATGGCTGACCTTCCGCTTAGCAAGGGTGCCAAAGAACAACACCGCATAAAGCACCCAAACCAGCACAATCATTAAGTCGATTGGCCATTCAAGCTCCGCATACTCTTTTGAAGTAGTGTGGCCTGCGGGTAAGGAAATGACTGCAAGCAACAGGATGAATTGCCAGCCCCAAAATACCATCCATGAAAGGCTTTTATTGAACAAGTCACAATGGCCCGTTCGTTGGGCAATGTACAATGAGGTCCCCATCAAGATATTCACGACGAAGCCGTAAATCACTCCTGATGTATGTAGCGGACGCAGTCGACCAAACTGGAAGTATTGAGAATCAAAGTTTAAGACTGGCCAATATAATTGCGCGGCGAGAATCACGCCGATGATCATACCTACAATCGCCCACACTAAGGATGCGACGATGAAGTACTTCACGACCTTAATGCTGTATTGCGTTGTCACTTGTTCCATAACAAGGCTCCTTGCCTAGGGGTTTTGAACCGCTGACTTAATTTGAATCGCCGATTTCGCTCGAATCGTTACCAAGCATTGAATAGAAATAGGAAATGTCGCGGATATCTTGGTCTGAGAGCGTGTCGGCTTGTTGCTGCATGAGAATCGCTAAACCACTGGTTCTTTCTCGAGTCTGGTAATCTTTCAGTGAAGAGATTAGGTAACCCACTTTTTGGCCGCGAAGGTTGGGGTAAGGGTCTTGTGTAGAAATACCATCAACGCCATGACAGGTCATACACACTTTGGCTTTTTGCTTACCTAATTCGAATTGCTCTTGATCAACTTCAGCAGAAACAGGAAACATGACCAGCGTCATTACTAAGGTAGAAAGTGTCGTCATGGGGTTAAATTTTCGCTTGTATAAACTCATTATCGATTCCCTTGATTATGAAGTGAGTAAGCTTTCTAAGAGCGACGCTCGATATCGGCTGGCGTAATATGAAGCGACAGATACCAGATAAACAGGCTCTTAAAACTGCTTACGTTCGATTAAAGGTTATGCAGCGACAGGCATTCTCGCTACTTGCTGACTCATTTTTATTGTCAATTTTATTGGTCACTACGTATTCAGTGGCTGGATTGGATTACTCAAGGTGTTTAAAAAGCAGAGATTTCTACTAAACAAACGTGAGCCAATGATTATCTGGGAAGGAGCAAAGGTTGTGTTCGCGCTGGATTATAAGGTTGAAATGTTATTTAGTCAGGGTTGAGTTGTACGAATGAAAAATAAGGCAATGTCTAAGCAAGTCAAATGCCTAATATGGACTAAACTCAGATGAGTGACCTTTTTAAAACGGAGTTTAAAATGAGAACTGCACTGTTGTTCATGCTTTCATTGTGTTCATTTTCTATTTTCGCTACATCGCAACTCACCGTATTTGACCATCTAGGTCAAAAGCACCAGTTAAGCCGAGAGCAACTGTTACAACTTCCCCAACAAGAGATTATTACATCATTACCTTGGGTGGATGGAGAGCTAGTCTATAGCGGAGTGACCTTGCAAACAGTACTTGAAACCATGGACTTACCTATTGCATCTCAGGTAACTTTCGTAGCATTGAATGACTATAAAATTGCGGTGCCCAAGGAAGATTTTTACGATTACCAACCGATCATTGCGATAAAACAAAATGGTCAATTTATGTCGGTTAGAGATAAAGGGCCCTATTGGTTGATATATCCATTGTCTTCGACGCCTGATATTGATAATACAGACTTCCATGCCAAGATGATCTGGCAGATACGCGATATCCACCTATAGAGGTCTCTATGAAAAAGCTGTTGTCGTTGACTGCCATTAAAGTCGTAGTGTTATCTTTGGCTGCGGTGGTGCTCACCGTTAATATTTACAGTGTCACTCGCATTAACGACATCAACAAAAGCTTTTCGACTCGACAAAATGAAGCCACCTGGTTTGTTTTCCAGTTAGTAAAGGAATATGCCAATTTTCTGATGGTAAGTCGTTCCGAAACTATCGATTACGATGAGTTATGGCTAGCGTACGATATTACGTGGAGTCGTTTTGATATATTGATTAACAGCACTGAATCTTCCAATTTCATTAAGTCAGCAAATTTTAAGCCTTATTTCACTTCGGAGTTTGATAAATTTAAGAGCTTGGAATCATCGATAAAATTGGTCAGTGAAGGATTATTACCCAAGGAGTCATTACAGAAAAAGGTCGATATTTGCTACCACACACTTGTAGATTTTATTAACGACAAGTTTCGCTTACAAAGCCCTGTGATTGAAGAAAATACTTCAATGGTTGATAACTTAGTTACCGTCCATCGAATCAGTAGCGTGTTTCTAGTTGCTATCTTGCTGATTACCGGGGTTATTTTCTATGTGGATTTCTCTATCAAAAGAAAACTCTACTCTACGGATTTTATTACAGGGTTTCGTAATCGAATCTCATTGATGAAATTTGTGAAGAATAGCTACTCGAAAGACAACAACTTTGATCTCTATTTTGTCCGAATCAGAAACCTTACTGAAATTAATCAAAAATATGGTCTTGAATATGGCGATCTTGTAGTGAGTTCGGCAGCTAAGTCTCTGACTGCTAAGATACCAGAAAGCACCATTTCGTTTCGCAGTAGCGGAAGCCAGTTTTTATTTTTTATTCCTGACCATTTGTACGCGAGTGATGAAATTCAGGAGGAATTTAACGACGTGCTCAGTGATTACATCTCGGCAGGTAACCTAGAGTTGATGATTGACGCCGTAGTCAGGCATAAGAAAAACATAAGCTCCAAAGATATGATGGAGTTACTGACCTCGATGCAAGGCTAAGCTTCTTATATGGCTTAGTCTCGTTTTTATCCCTCCCTACTGATACCTCATCTTATTGGTACTTGTATGTCTACGTTAAGAGTCTTAATAAAGCTGACCAAGCTAAATTTATTAGCTTGGTCAGCTTAGCTTACGTACTAACTTGTTACCCTCATTAATATGTTGGCTTATGAGCCAGAAGAGGGCTTCATTTATTTATTCGGGCTTGTCTATAGGAACTGTTAGTTCAAGCGTATCGGTGAGTCTGTGCTTATTGCAGGAGGTTTATTCAGATGATAATGAAGCAGAGGTTTGGCCATGGTTGTTAAGTCATCGAGCTTACCGAAACACGACTATTGTTTTTGATTTAGTGACACAACCCTTTCGCAAGAGTTTGGTTCTAAAAGCGATTGTTGGTCTAGAATGGCTTGTGGATTATGGTCACGGACAAATTCAATAAACTCAATGTAAGTTAACGGTTGGCTGAATAAATAGCCCTGAATGAGGTCGCAGTTGGCTTTTCGAAGAAGATGATACTGTTCAAGAGATTCGACTCCTTCACCTACAACGAAGGTGTTACAAGAGTGTCCTAAGTTAACCATGGATTCGACCATCTTGCGGTCAGCCTTATCGTCGACGATATTATCGATAAAGCTCTTATCAATTTTAAGTTCGTCAACAGGGTAATGGAGAAGTTGGTTAAATGCTGTGTAACCCGTACCGAAGTCGTCAAGGGAAACTTTTAAACCTAAGCTTCTGATACTCTCAATGGTCTGCACCGTAAGTTTGCTGCTTTTAACGTAACTGGTTTCGGTAATCTCTATAATGATATTGCAAGGCGGAACTTTATAACGCTCGAGTACCTTCCGAACATTGTCGGCAAAGTTACGGTTGTAGAGTTCCATCGCCGAGATGTTAATGGACAAGGTGCCACTGTATTGGTGAATATCTGAAAGCTCTTTATAGCTCTTGATTGCGGAACTAATGACCCACATGTCGAGTTTGGATATCAAATTACTTTTCTCTGCGACTGGAATGAACTCATCTGGTCCTGCCTTTATATCAAATAGAGCTGGGCAGCGAATCAGACATTCTGCTCCGTCAATCTGAAGTGTTTTAGCATTGAAAATAGGCATAAAGCGAAGTTCAAAGTTGTCGCTCTCGCAGCACTCCAATAGTCTTTTTTCGATAACATCATGCCTTTTAAGTGAGTGGAGTAACTCTTCGCCATAAACAATCCTGCTCTCCCCATCGCTGTGATTCTTAGCATTAATCAACATAGCATCAATACATCGGTGCCATACCTCTTCAAATTTGGGGGTGTCGACAGGCAGAACACCCGTTGCAATCGAGAGCCTAAAACCATAGTAATCGAGGAAAGTCGTTCCCGTAAGAGTGTGGTTAATGTTCTCAATTTCTTCGTTTATTGACTGATGATCACCTATTTCTAATATGGCAATGAACTGGTTTCCTCCCAACCTTGCTACTGAATAGTCGCTGCAACTAAAGCCAAAAGAGGATTGTTGGTTCTGTAAGGTTTCTCTTAGTACTTTGGCTAGACTAACGAGCACATTGTCACCCACTTTAGCGCCATATAAATCATTGATTTTACGGAAGTCGATAATATCCCAACAAACCAAGTAACAGTGTGGGCGCATTGAACTTTTTATACGTACATCTAGGTGTCGAATGAACGAGCGTCGGTTGGCCAACTTTGTTAATTGATCGAACTCAGCTTCAAATTTCAATTCCGTTAGTGAATCAATGTAAGCGTTCTTAAGACCATCGATCTCACTTTGACCAGATGAGCGTTTGAAATATCTAAGTTTGAGTCCGCCAATGGAGATCTCGTGTAACAAGTCTTTCAGTGGGCGAACTAATTGATAGCGGACGACCATGTGTACGATGAGCATGATTATGAATAATGTTGTCAAGCAACCAAGTAAGGTCTTCTGAGCGATAATGGACTTTTCTTGATTGAATTTTTTTTCGCGGATATTAACTTGGGCAAGGAAGTGACGGCTGTTCATCTCAACTTTGATACGGTCTTTGGTTTGTTCAAACGACTTGATGACGAACTGCGTATTTTCGATATGTTCTGTGTTTGATGACGGTTCAATTAGTAGTTGCATGTTGTCATCATCGTTGTATTTGTTGAGCAAATTAGACAACTGTTTTAATGGTCCGTCTGCAATTAATATATATCGATTTAGACTGTTGTTCGCGCGCTTGTCTTGCGGGACTAAATAAGGGTCGATCGCGGTAACGTAAGCATATCTAAGCTCACCACTCACAGAGATATAAGAGAAACCTTCATAAGACAGCTCGTTTCTATTGATTAACGAGGTATAGATATCGAAGACTTTTTCATAGATGTTATCTGGGATTTTTAATCCCTCGAAAGGGTCTGATCGTAAAGTAGAAAGCGTTAATTTGAATTTAGGATTTACGACATAGATATTACGTTGACCAAATTGATTAACATGACTTTGGTTTAAGACTCGAAGTACTCTTTTCTCTAATAGAGATAGGGTGGTGTAGTCACCAGGGTTTTGAATATATCTCAAGAACTGTAGGGATGAACCAATATCTTTTACTAGTAAAGATAGGCCAAGTTGTTCGTACTCAGCGGCCACTAGAGCGGTGTTCACGTCGGACTGAACTTCGTCTAAGTACATATGTTTTACGTGGTTGGAGGCTAAGTTATAAGTAACCATCCCGCCCATTGCAAACACGAACAATAACGTGGGAATGAGTACAAAATAGAGCTTCTTTAATACTGACATTAATTATCTTAGACTGTCGACAATGCGGTTACGAATTTGAATACTATTGGGTTCGAGTTGTTCATATAGATGGCTACGCTCTAATACCTCTTTGCTAGGGAAAAGCTCAGGATCATTCTGATATTCTTGAGTGGTCAGGGCTTTTGCTTTTGAACTTGGAGTCGCAAACCATGACCCCATCGCGTTTTGAGCGGCGATCTCGGGTTGAGTTAAGAATGATAGAATTGTTATCGCTTGTGGAGATAGCTCACCGTTGTTAATTGCTGCAATACACTCCAACCATAACGTGGTGCCCTCCTGAGGGACAATATAGGTCCATGAGGCATTAGGGTCGGCATCATTCAGTACATAGCTGTCACCGGAGTAGCCGTAGGCGAGATCTATATCTGCGAGACGTTCAGGTTGGTGGGTATAGTCAATGACGTATTCGCTACTTTCTATATGAGGCTTTTGTGCTTGCAGAGTCTTGTAAGCTATGCGTAGTTCTTGCTCGTTATTAGTGAATGGATCAAACCCATTTGCTAGCAACGCGGTACCCACTAGATCGGTTGGTTCGTAATACATACTTATGCGACCACTGCTGTTCGTGTCTGGTTCAAGAAGAGCTTTCCAAGAGGTAGGAGGGTTTAATTTGTCACTTCGATATAAGATTCCCGTCGTTCCCCAAGCATAGGGGATGCCATACTCGCCACATCCTTCGACCCACCTTGAATCGATGTTATCCGTAATGGATTGTTGTAACTCACTGAGGTTGTGAAACAGGTTCTGCTTGGCTAACGCATTGAGCTTTACACTTTCTATAATCACTAGCTCAAATGCGCCCCGACGTTCGCTTAATAGCACTTCATCTCTGATCGACTCGTCAGAAAAAAACTGCTGTTTCAAATAAATGCCGTACGTGTCGCTTAGTTCGGTCACGACGCTATCGGATAGAAATTCATCCCAATTGTAGAGATAAATCTCATCCTGTTGGCTAAAGGCAGTGCCAGTTAAAAAAGATGATGACGCAAGAACTGAAATATAAAATGCTTTCACTGACGGATTCCTTTCCTACTTTGCCTAACTAAATCGTAGCCCAAATTTTGCGACATAGCTCAAATTTAGGTCTCTAATTTCACTTCAACATCACGCAATGCATCCAGGTGGAAAAATCCTATAACCTAATTGGAGCCAAAAGTAAGCTTTAGCACAACATCACTACGTTAAATCAAGGGGATATCAACCCTTGACCGATGAAAACACGGGATTTGTTTGGTTATTAGGTTACTAGTAAATATATATTCAACTACTTGAGCATTTTTTCGTTATTTATGCAATAGTAGGGCATTAATTGAACGATAAGGAGGTTGGTTTATGGATGCAGATTTAGTTGGAATTTTTGTTACCGTGGCGATTGCTCACTTTTTGGCGCTATTAAGCCCAGGACCAGATTTTGTGATTGTGGTGAAGAGTGCTGTTCGAAATAAGGGAAAAAAAGCCCTAGGCGTTGCATTCGGTATTGCCAGTGCGAATGCGGTTTACATTGCTTTGTGCCTAGTTGGCGTAGGCTCGATTTTGGCAGCATCCGTTTCTATTATGATTGCACTCAAGATAATTGGTGGAGTGTTTCTTGTTTATCTTGCAGTGCAAGCCATAAGAGCGAAGAAATGTAATTACAATAATATGGATGTTACCGAAGGAGATAGCTTCAACCAAACGACTTTTTTTAAAGAATTCCTCACCGGTTTTCTATCTGGAATCCTTAATCCTAAAAACCTATTGTTCTATTTGAGCTTATTCACGGTGGTATTGAACAAAGATATTGGCTTCATGTTTAAGTTTGGGCTAGGTATTTGGATGACGGTGGTTGTCTTTATATGGGATGCGGCGATCATCTTCCTGTTATCTGCGCCCAAAGTACGTCAAGAGTTTACGCGTGTTGCTTACTATATTGATAAAGTGACAGGAGTAATGCTAGGCCTACTTGGTTTGACCATTGTGAAATCTGCGCTAGTACGTCAATAGGTTCAATTTGAGTCATCATTGCTGAGTAACTTCACGTTTGTGGCACGATACAATGCTTATGTGCCGCGAATGTGCGTATGTTTCCTACCTTGTCTGATACGTTTTATCTAGTGCTTGCCCGATATTAAACCTTCTGCTTCATCCACCAATTCTTTTCATAACTCTTTGTTTATCTTTCCTTACTCTTCAAATAACTATTAATAAAATTTCTGTTGAAGACTTGTAGCACAGTGTATTTGTGCTTATTGTAGGCAAAATATTTATCCGATCTCAAAGCTAGGAAACATTGTGAATTTAGAGATATATCAAGTGGATTCGTTCACAACTCAAGCTTTTAAAGGAAACCCCGCAGGGGTCTGTATTTCCAAAGAGCCATTGGGTGAGTCGTTAATGTTTTCAATTGCTGAAGAGATGGCTGTATCCGAAACGGCTTTTTTGTCACTTAACACTATGACACTTAAATGGTTCACTCCAGAAGTAGAAGTGAAGCTGTGTGGGCACGGTACACTGGCAACCGTTCATGTGATGAAAGAGCAAGGTCTGCTCAACACAGGGGATAGGGTCATATTTAATACCTTATCTGGGGAGTTGTCTGCCGCAGTTTGTGAATCGTCTATTGAGCTTGATTTCCCTAGTACACAGTTATCATTGTTTACTGAGCCCAACCTCATGTTGCTCGAACATCTTGGTTTAGAGTCGAACCAAGTCGTTTCATTCCGAGAGTTTGATTCCAAGCAGCTAATCGAAGTGTCTGACGAGCGAGTGCTACTGGGCCTTTCACCAAATTTTGATGCTTTAAAAGGTATTAAAGGGCGAGGCGTTGTCGTGACAGCGCTTTCATCGAATACTGAGCTTGATTTTGTTTCTCGTTATTTTGCACCATGGGTTGGGGTAAATGAAGATCCTGTGACAGGGTCGGCGCATTGTGCATTGACGCAGCACTGGGCAGAAAAGCTAGACAAAAGCAGCTTCAGTGCGTATCAGGCGTCTCGTCGTGGTGGCTATATGTCGACAGAGCTATTAGCTAATGGGCGAATAAAGCTAATCGGTTCTGCGACCACTGTGATTAGTGGTGTGTTGAAGATTTAAAGCGTTATTGGCTGTATCTGTTTGAGCGCATCAAGCGAGTTCGTTCGATGATTGATTGAATGAAGCGGCTAAAGCGTAAGTTATTATTGAAGGAATCACTGTGTCAGCGTTTTATCTATCTCAAGTCTTAGTCGCCATTGCGATTTGCTTCGATCTTCTGTCATTCCAGTTCAAGGAAAGGAAGAAAATCGTCACTTGTCTGTTCTTTGCCGGTGTGCTTATTTCGAGTCACTTTATTCTACTCGAGCAATGGACAGCGGCGAGCCTAATGACGATTGCCACTATTCGCTATCTGACGAGCGTATTTTCTACCTCGTCTAAGTTTAAATATTTATTCTGTTCGATGTCGGTGGTCGCAACGGCCGTGACTTATTCGGGGCTGACTAGCGTACTGAGTTGCTTTGCTTCCGTATTTCAAACCTTCGCTGCGTTTAATAAGGATGACCGCCGCTTAAGAGAATTGATGATCATCGGCACCAGTTTTTGGTTGGTTCACAATTATTTAGTTGGCTCGCCAACAGCGGTTCTTATGGAAGCGCTGTTTATTTGCAGCAACTTGGTGGGTTATTACCGTTTTTACTTCAAAAAGAATGCGATAGCTTAGAGTTTGAATCTGTTGCTACGTAATAAAGTACACCGCATGACGATGATTCAAGATTTAGGAGAGCTCGATGCCAAATATCTACGCTGATATCCCTTCGTCGCTGCCCAATGAGATGTTCAACGCTCTCATTAGTAACGAGAATATTCGAATTGAGCGAATTCTGTCACATGGACACAGTTCACCAGAAGAGGGGTGGTACAACCAAGATGAGAATGAATGGGTAATGGTGCTCGAAGGTCAAGGCGTCATCGAGTTTGAAGATGGACGTGTTGTTACCTTGTCTAAAGGGGATTACATCAACATTGCTGCGAGAGAAAAGCATAAGGTGATTGGTACGGTGGAAAACGTTGTGACGATCTGGTTGGCTGTATTTTATCGTTGAATCTCTTTGTTCTAGAATCGACTTATTTAGAGAGCGCTTAGGGGCAATACGGTACTTGTCCAATACACTAAATACATGAAAGGATTATGTCGTGGTTAGAATTAGAAATTACCAACCTAGTGATAACAAAGCGTTATGGGAGATTTATTTTCATACCGTCCGTAACATCAACGTTCGCGATTACTCTCAAGAACAAGTCGAGGCTTGGGCACCAAGTGATTTTGATTCGGAACTGTGGGACAAATGTCTTCGCCGTATACAGCCCTTTGTGGCCGAGTTAGACGGGCGCGTTGTTGGCTATACTGACTTGCAACCCAATGGCTTGATTGACCATTTTTTCTGTCACCATGAATATCAAGGAAAGGGGGTAGGAAGAGCTTTGATGGAGCATGTATTTTCAGTCGGCAGAGTTCGCGGTGTTTATCGATACTTCTCAGAGGTGAGTATTACCGCCAGACCTTTCTATGAACATCTTGGATTCAAGGTTGTGAATGAGCAAGAAGTTGACATGCGAGGCGTAAAACTGACGAATTACGTGATGGAGAAAGTAATCTAATAGCCTGAGCTAACTATCAATAGTGTTGGCGACTTCGAGTTATGTGCATCTTTATTGGTCTAATCTAAACTAATAAAGACTACATGGAGTGTGGCTCATGAATATTGTACTTAGTAATAAGATCCTCGTCTTAATTTCCTCTCTCTCATTGGCGGCAGGGGTACTGGCCTTGAAGTTCGGCTTCGAAGGGTTATTCCCGATCTTTGTCGTCGTTATTTCTTTCTTTTCTGTCGTTATCAATCTGTATGTGCTGTGTATCAGTCGAGAAGACAAAGATGTCTCCGATTCCTATCAATAAACGAATACAGCTCGTCCCGAAGCATTAACCAAAGGGTTTGAAAAACATAAGAAATAACCGACATGAATGACCGGATTTTATTTCTCATAATTCTCAAATTTGCGACATTTGTTGGTGGGTTTTTTACCATGTTCTTAAGAACTTTTTCCGGGTTGCATATAGTATGCAGGCTGATTTAGTTTAATTAAGGAATCCAAGTGGGAATAGAAGCTTTGGCGTTTGTAATGGACGCTTTAATCACGGCATGTTGCATGTACATTGCGTCGAAAATGTCATTCGTTGTTGCCGACTTTAAATCCCTCCTTACCATCGCTGTTATCGTTGCTCTAGTGTCGTTGATTCCAACTGTAGGGTGGGCTCTCGGGTTGATCCTTTTTGTATTCCTTCTCGGGAAGGCAACACACGCGAGTATTGGTGACTGTATTTGGGTAGTGGTGTTTACCAAGGTCGTGTCGATGGCGGCTTTTTTGATATTCGGACGTTTGTTTGTCTAGCTGTACACGCAAAAGAAAGTTCGCCTTCTTTGATGACGAAACTCAGTTATCTCTAAACACGAAAAGGGTGCGAACGAGTCACACCCTTTAAAGAATTTTTGAAGGCTTATTACTGGCTTTACCCATTGATTATTTTGGTAGCAGTACCGCATCAATAACATGGATGACACCATTGCTTGCTTCAACGTCTGGCATCACGACTTTAGCTTTGTTGATCATCACACTGCCATGATCAATCCCTACCATTACAGCTTCACCTTGGACTGTGACTGCACTGTTCAGTTTCATTACTTCAGCCGCCATAACCTTCCCAGGTACGACATGATAAGTAAGCACTGCAACTAACTTGTCTTTATTCTCTGGTTTCAACAGCATATCGACCGTTCCCTCTGGCAATGCAGCAAAAGCCTCATCGGTTGGGGCAAAAACGGTAAATGGTCCGTCGCCTTTCAATGTATCTACTAAGCCTGCTGCTTTTACCGCCGCAACTAGTGTGGTGAACGAGCCGTTTTCTGCTGCCACATCAACGATGTCTTTCTTCATACCGTGATGATTCGCGTGAGCGAAAGCTGTGAAAAGAAGTGTTGCGAACAGTACTGACAGGGTTTTGCTTAAGTGATTAAACATATTGTAGTCCTTTGAGTTTGTCTGTTATTTCCGAGAGGTATTACGAAAGCCTAAAAGCGATAGATCAACTTATTGCACCCTCGTGACACTTACTTCAACTGCCAAAGTCATCAGATGGATAAAAAATCCATGTTAAATACTTGTTGTAATTGCATTTTGATACTTATAGTTAGTGGGTGATTATTCAAGTAATGGATGTGAATATGAGGTTTGCTTTACCAGTTGTATTTTCTGCATTGGCTTCAATGCCTGCTTACAGTGGCCTTGCTCCAAATGAAGGTTTCAGCGGTAACTTCAGTGTTTTGGCCGGTTTCTACTCTGACAGTAGTAATTTGAGTACTGAACAGGATTCGAATCAAGCAACCAACACTGAGGAAGGGAATAGCGAAAAGCAAGGGTTACTCGGCTTTTTGGGTACCGTTCAATATACTTTTGGTGAATCGCTGACTCACCAAGTGTATGCGGGTACGACACGAGAGGATATTGCAACAGGTACCATCGCGTTTGAGATTGGTTACAGACATCAACTTTCCGGTGGCACCATATTGGATTTTTCTGTTCTTCCTACGCTTATCTCAGGTAAGGCTTGGTCTGATCCTTACGCGGTTGGCGTTAATCGAAACGAAACCGATGTGAAAGGTAATGTTGGGCGATTGCAAATGACTAACATCGGCGGCACTGGCTTTCGAACGGATTTCGCGATTGGTGAATCAGACGTAGATGATGAGCTGTCAGGGAGTTCACTAAACTTATCTGCTGAAGAGATAGCACTGCTCGATAGGGAGCGAACTTATGTGTATGCCAAGGTAGGGTATCCCTTCATCTTGCCTAATCAAGCTGGTGTGTTCGTTCCATCTATGGTGTATTTCAATTCAGATGCGGAGGGTGGTGCACTGAGCTTTGATAGCTACGGTATTGAACTGAATTACGCTAAGAGAATTGGTCGCCATGGTTTTGTGGTCACATTAGATGCCAGTGATCGTCAGTATGATGAAGCAAATCCGATTTATGAAAAAACTCGTGAAGAGAACGAATATGGCGCCTTCTTAGCATACGAGTTTGGCGGCTTGATGGGATATGAAGATTGGTCATTGATTACTTTACTTGGTTTAAGAAGCATAGATTCAAACATCGACTTCTATAATTCTGAACAGGTACTCGCGAGCGTCGGTGTCGACTATAAGTTCTAAAGATTAGATATTCCGAAGCTTTGTATAACGCTAAGATTTCGTTGGGTTTATTATCTGTTTAATTATTTCGAGCACTTATAATCTTTAAGGTTGTAGGTGCTCGTTGCTATCCGTAGTATGAAAGTCGTTCAGTTAAAAAGATCAGATAGTAAGGAAGCGCTTTGGAAATACAAATTAGACATCTAGAACTCACAGACAACCAAGATATTTTTGATATTTATCGCCATCCATCAGTATCAGAAAACACCTCTCAAAAGCCTTTCCTCAGCTCTGATCAAGTGGAGCGACTGTTTGGTCACTCCGACCATTTCACTTTAGTTGCGGAAGTATCCGGTAAAGTAGTGGGCCATATTACTTTATTCATGACCAGCAAGGTAAGAGACAGGCACTGCGCTGGTCTTGGTATTGCTATTCACCCGGATATGCATGGTAAAGGGGTCGGTAAGGCATTAATGCAAGAAGCGATCAATCAGGCGGATAACTGGCTTAACCTCGTGCGTCTTGAGTTAGAGGTTCATGCTGACAACCACGCCGCTATTGCTTTGTATGAACGTGTAGGTTTTCAGTTAGAAGGCACAAAAAGGCTCAGTACGTTCAAAGGCGGTAAGTACATCGATATGTTACTAATGTCGAGAATACGACCAGATTACCTTTGAAGGCGAAGTGACTCTATATAACTGAAGCAGTTGAAGTAAGATATTAATTAACAGGGTTATTTTAATAAAACCCTCAAATTTTATTTGCTTGAGGGTTTTGTGTTTATAAGCATTCGTCACTATCAGATTTCTTGATAAGATCGCTATGGATTATCGATGCCAAAGCCATTTCGCAGTGCAAACTGAATCAGTTCGGTATGGTTGTCGAGTTCCAAAATATCCAACATGCGGTATTTGTGTGACTCAATGGTTCTAGGGCTTAAAAAGAGGATCTCAGCACATTGCTTTGCGGTATAACCTTGTGCCAGTTGAGTCAGAACCGCACACTGCCTTTTGGTCAGCAATAATAGTTTTTCACTCTCGTTAATATTATTGGTTTCATCGCTGGTGACACTACGCGTCATTTTGGAATGCTGCCAAAAACAGAGCCAGATATCACTCAGCAATTTGATTCGCTTCATGTCAGCCTCTTCAATTGGCTTATCGTAACGATTGAACCGTGAGAAGCCGATAGCTCCCCACTGCTGGCCAAACAACGAAAGGCTTACAATCCCATGCCAATGAGCACCTTCTTCATAAAGTACACGTAACGGGTCGAGTTTATGGTTCTTTAGTGTTTCTTCAGGGAACAACTGCCAACACTCTTTTGAACGTAAAAGCTTAAGGTAGTCAAGATAATTGCCTTTTAGAAAGCGTTCCATTTCAAGCGGTGGAGTATCTGTTTGGGATACGGAAATACTTTTTCCTGTATCCAGAAGAATCATTGAGTTTGGAAATAGGGTAAGTCTGTCGAGCTTAAACCAAGCGAGCGCTTCTCTTGCCAGTAAGAAAAAAGTGCTATCGAAATCTTTGGGCTGGCATGCGGTCAAAGTTTTGGTTTGGTGAGAGAGGAGATCCTCAAAGCTCGCGAATAGGTTGTGTTTCATATCGACCGTCTTTTATGGTTTTAGACAAAATAGCGGCAATAACTAAAGTGTGTCAATCTAATATTAGAATGTTGTTCTGAATAAGGTGTGGCGAGTATTCTTAAATGCTACTGAGTAATTTATTAGTTTTATCGAGAAACGATTAGTGAAATTCACACTGAACTCTGTATAGTAGCAACCGTTTGCTTCGTATAACCCCAATGATATGGTTTGGGGGTCTCTACCGGCTCCCGCAAAGTGCTGATTACGAAGGGTTTAGAACACAATTGTGTTCTTACTCTTTGTAATAGCGTTCAAGAAAACCTCCTGTCTATTATTCAGAGTAAGTGCACACCTAAAATCCATAGTAGGTGAAATATGAACGCATTTATTCAAGGGCTTCCAAAAGTAGAGTTGCATTTACACATTGAAGGCTCACTCGAACCTGAGTTGCTTTTTCAACTCGCTCAACGCAACGGCATTGAGCTACCTTACTCATCCCCAGAGCAGTTAAGGCGCGCATACCAATTTGATGACTTGCAGTCGTTTCTGGATATCTATTATCAAGGTGCAGATGCGCTTCGCACTGAACAAGATTTCTATGACCTAACATGGGCGTACTTAGAGCGCTGTAAGGCTGATAATGTTATTCACACCGAAATCTTCTTTGATCCTCAGACACATACTGATCGTGGTATTGCATTCGACACGGTCATTAACGGTATTCATCGTGCACTTCAACAGGGGCAAAAAGAGCTGGGTATTACCTCTCAAATTATCGCCTGTTTCTTGCGTCACCTGACTGAAGAGCGCGCCATTCAAACGTTCGCCGATGTGTTAAAACATCAAGATAAGATCGTCGGGGTTGGGTTGGATTCTTCTGAATTAGGACATCCACCAGAGAAGTTCAAACGTGTATTCCAACAAGCGAAACAAGCGGGTTTCTTAACTGTGGCACATGCAGGGGAAGAAGGTCCTGCTCAAAACATTGTGGATACGATTGAAATGCTCAGCGTGAGTCGAGTGGATCATGGTGTGCAATGCATGACAGATGACGCTTTAATCGTCGAATTGATTGAGACTAAAATGCCGCTGACCGTGTGTCCATTGTCTAACATCAAATTACGAGTGTTTGATGTAATGGAAGAGCACAACATTGTCGAACTGTTGAGGAAGGGTGTCGCTGTAACCATAAACTCTGATGACCCAGCGTATTTTGGTGGCTACATGTCGGATAACTTCAACGCAGTGAGCCAAGCTCATGAGATGACGCAGAAAGAACTGGCACAGTTTACTTTGAATGCGATTGACGCGAGCTTTATCGAAGAGTCATTGAAGCAGCAATATCGTGAGCGTGTTCAAGACTACCTTTCTAAAGCCGATTCTGAATAGTCTCTAGTTTAGACTTCGGCAATAAAAACTCTGTAGCTTAGAGTCTTATAACGACCGACATATGTTGGTCGTTTTTATATTGCTTCTACGCAATTCTTAGGTAAGAAGTAACCTAACTGACTAAGAAGTATGATTTTATTTTCCGAAAAACATCTCGTCCTAGCGGTAATGAACTACCTTTAGAAGGAGTGTCAAATGCAGCACTAACGCTGTATAACGAAAACATAGCGATTGTCGGAGGAGGAATACACCGTTGTTAGACCCAACAATCAGTGAACAAATTGAGTGGCCATGTGAATTGCCGCAAGAGTTGATCGATAGCTTAATCGAGATTGCTGTTTTCAAAACGAGTGTTCATAGCCTGGAAATTACCCAGAAATTCCAAAATCTGCCTGGCGTTTTCTATATTCTGAGTGGTTCTGCAGGAATCTGTTTTTCTACTGAGAATATGAAAAGCATATCCGGTGGTGTGATTGGAAGAGGAGATTGGATTGGCGCTTTGTCTATTCATGCTGACTACAACCTCTTTGCTGTGGCAGAGGAGGTCGAGCCTATTACCATGGTATTGTTTCCCACCGAGAAGGTGTTAGCGCTTGCCGAAGAGCAGTGCATGGTATTCAAATGGCTTCTGCATAGTGGGACCAAAGCACAATCTATTTGGATGCAAGCTTACTTATCCTCGATTCATGAAAAAGAACAGAAAACCATTTACGTCTTGTTGGAGCTTGCTGCACGCCAAACCAATATCGCAGGTGCGACCGTGAGTATAAATATCTCACAAACTCAATTGAGTACCATTACAGGGATCTCGAGACCCAGGTTGAATGAGGTGCTTAAAGGTATAGAGCAACAGGGTTTAGTGAAGATACAGAGAGGGAAGGTGTTCATCACCGATGCAGAGGGTTTGTATGAGCGTATTTCACCAATGAATTTGATGATGCGCGATCCTGTCGCTGAGATTAAAGCGTGAATCTCTAACAGCACAGCTAACCTTTGGATGATTGGATCTTCAGTGATAAATCAATATCACATGAAAAAATTATGCACAGTGTTCTTTTAGGAACATACACCACAAGAGAATATCTATAATGTTCACTCTAGATTTATAAATTGAATTAGAGCGGAATAGAATTGTTATGAAAATGGCTGTACTGGAATATAAAGTATTGGGACTTGGTGAATGGATTAAAACAAGAATTTCTAGCCGCTGTGCATACTTACTGGCTGAAGAGTATAAAGCGCTAGGATGGCCAACCAGAGTGGATGGCAAAGTGGTATCCACTGAGTCTGCTTAATCTATACGAGCCTAAAGTACCTAGATGAAGACAAAAAAGAAGCTGGCAGTGTGCCAGCTTCTTTCATTTTTAAATTAAGACAGTTGAGTTACTTGTTCACGTAGTCTTTGAATTTCTGCTTTGTTTCAGCATCTGCTTTTTCGTACCAGAAATACAACATCTCTTCAGCTGTATTTGCTGCATTTCCGTCAATCTTTGCTGGAAGCGTTACTGGCTGTACGACAACTGCTGCTGCGCCCGCACTAGCACCTACTGTAAGTGCAGCGATGCCACCTTTCTGGTTGTATTCTTTCGCTTCTTGCGGGTACTTACGACCAATCTGCATGCCATCTTTGATAAGTTTGTCTTGCTTAACACTGATTGCATTTTGGTTTTCATCAACCAGTTTCCAATCTAAGTTTTGAAGGCCTTTTTTCGCTTCGTTGGTGTTACGGAACTTAGGCATATCGAACGTCAATGCTGTGTCTGTCGCATCAAAAGTAGCAATAATCGTATCGCTATCGACAAACTCGCGGTCGTTACCTTGGCTGAAAGCAAGTTGATATTTGAAAACGATTTGGTTTACGCCGTCTGGCACGGTGATCGTTTTGCTTGAAGAGAAAAAGCCACCCTCAAGAGCAGGCTTAGCTTCGTTAACCGCTAAGACTTCGACTAAAGCATCTGCGCTAGAAGGAACTTCAATTGTTACGTCAGCGAACGCGTGTGGTGCTGCGATAATTGTGGAAAGCAGCGCGATGGATTTTAATGTTTTCATAATCATACAGTTGTTTATGGGCAGTTGAATTACAATCGCATGGTAAGAACTCCAATTCAAGTCATGTTATAAGGATTTGAAAAAATTTGCGAAATCTTAACGCAACGGTCATATATTAAGGTTCACATTGACTAGTGTGAGTTTTTATTTTTGAAAAATGAGAGGGTAGGTTGGGTGTGAATTATACTAGTTGGCGGTTCGCGTCTTATGTTATTTGTATTGGATACTAAAAAGCCGCGGTCACTGCATTCAGTCACCACGGCTTCGTTATTACATGTTTAGTCTAGAGTAGCTTATTTAGCTTGTGCTGCGGCTGCTTCTAGTTGCTTAAGTTTACCTTGAAGCATGTAAGCATTCTGGTTGAAGTTACCAGGGTTCAGTACTTGGCTGTTCTGCATTGGGTAGTCAGGTAGTGTGTTCATAAATTCTTGTACTTTGCCGCCTACTGGTACGAATAGCCACATGTTGTCTGCCATCCAACGCAGGTACATGCCAGACTCGTGTGGTGCTTTTTCGAATGGGTCTGCACGTAGGTGAACGACTTGAGGCCAGTTTGGTTGGAAACGCACTGCATCTGTGATGTTACCGTCCATTACAGCGAACGAAATCTTGAAGTCATTCCAACGTACCGCGTTTAACTCAGCGTTAGCAGAGAAGTAAAGCATGCTATCACGAGGGCCTTTCTCTTCTTTACCTTGGAAGTAAGGCAGGAAGTTGTAACCATCTAGGTGTACACGCCAGTTTTTACCGTTGTAAGTCGCACCTTTATCAGAAGCCAGCTTCTCAACCACTTTATCATCACCAGCTGCTGCTAGTAGAGTCGGAATCCAGTCTTGGTGACTCATGATGTCGTTGATCTTAGTTCCCGGCTTGATTGTACCAGGCCAGCGAACTAGCTGAGGAACACGCATACCGCCTTCGTAAGTTGTACCTTTCTCACCGTGGAAGTAAGTCGCACCGCCATCAGGCCAAGATACGGTTTCTGCACCGTTATCAGTAGAGTAGATGACGATGGTGTTGTCTGCGATCTTAAGCTCATCAAGCTTGTCTAGTAGGATACCTACTTGGTCATCGTGCTCTAACATGCCGTCAGCGTAAATGCTGATACCCGATGCGCCTTGGTATTTTTCTTGTAGACGAGTCCACACGTGCATACGTGTTGTGTTGTGCCAAATGAAGAATGGTTTGTCCGCTTTCACTGCTTTTTCCATGAAGGCTAGAGATTCTTCTAGGAACTCTTCATCCGCGTGCTCCATACGTTTACGCGTCATAGGGCCAGTATCTTCAATCTTACCGTCAGAAGTTGATTTGATTACACCACGAGGCCCAAAGTTCTTACGGAACTCAGGATCTTTAGGGTAGTAGTATGTTTCTGGCTCTTCTTCTGCATTCAGGTGGTATAGGTTACCGAAGAACTGGTCAAAACCGTGGTTCGTTGGAAGGTGTTTATCTTGGTCACCCATGTGGTTCTTACCGAACTGAGCAGTCATGTAGCCCTGTTCTTTAAGAAGGTCTGCGATAGTTGGAGCCCAATCTGGGATACCGTGATCAGAACCTGGCATACCGATAGTTAATAGACCTGTACGGAAAGGTTCTTGACCCGTTAGGAATGCAGCACGACCAGCAGTACACGATTGTTGACCGTAGTGGTCAGTAAATAGTGCGCCTTCGTTAGCTATACGGTCGATGTTAGGTGTTTCGTAACCCATCATACCGTTGTTGTATGCACTGATGTTGAATACACCAATGTCATCACCCCAGATAGCAAGAATGTTTGGTTTTTCTGCTGCCGTTGCCGCTGAAGAAGCTGCTAATAAGCCAACACCTAATGCTAGTTTATTAATTTTAGTACCCATAAGGACTCCGATTCACTTTAAAGATTAATGCGTTAGAGCAACACATCGATGAACAAATGTTATTCCCAAAATTCCGCTTCGTCCTTTTATAGTGCTTATAACCAATCGTTATGATGCTCAGTTAACCCATTGATCAATATCATTTTTAGTGGGTTGAATGAATAAGTCCTTAGTTTGTATGTGTGATCCTTATCATGTTTGTTGGCGTTAACCTTATCGATGATTCCGGTGTCCATATCTCAATAAAAATGACAAATAGATTAATAGTTTAGCGAATCTCGCGATCGTTCAAAAAATGGACTATACGTTGTAGGGCAGGATGCAAATAACTTACGAAGAGGTTTCTATGACAGCGAAATATGGCGCTAAACGTCGATTAGCGATTTTGGGTACAGCAATGATGGCCGCGTCTAGCGCCACTTTTGCGGCAGAAAAGCCAAATATATTGGTCATTTGGGGGGACGATATTGGTCAATCCAATGTGAGTGCATACACCTTCGGTCTCATGGGTTACAAAACCCCGAATATTGATAGCATCGCCAAAGAAGGCATGATGTTTACCGATTACTACGCAGAGCAATCTTGTACCGCAGGTCGCTCTACGTTCATTACAGGTCAAAGTGTACTGAGAACAGGCTTAAGTAAAGTAGGCTTGCCAGGTGCAGATATTGGCCTTCAAGCAGAAGATGCAACCATTGCTGAATTGCTTAAACCTATGGGTTACATGACAGGTCAATTTGGTAAAAACCACCTTGGCGATAAAGATGAATTTCTTCCAACAGCGCACGGGTTTGACGAATTTTTTGGCAACCTTTATCACCTAAATGCTGAAGAAGAACCAGAAAATGAAGATTACCCAACCGACCCAGAGTTTCGTAAGAAGTTTGGCCCGCGTGGTGTTATCAAATCATTTGCTGACGGCAAGATTGAAGATACGGGCCCATTAACACGTAAGCGTATGGAAACCGTTGACGAAGAAACGCTCGATGCCGCGCTTGATTTTATGGATCGCGCAGTGAAAGCCGACAAGCCATTCTTCGTTTGGTGGAACGCAACGCGCATGCACTTTAGAACGCATGTGCAACCAGACAGCAAAGGTGTAACCGGCATCAGCAATTACGCCGACGGTATGGTTGAGCACGATCGCCACGTTGGTCAGTTACTGAAACAAGTTGACGAATTGGGTATTAAAGACAATACGATTGTTTTCTACTCAACGGATAATGGTCCACACATGAACTCTTGGCCTGATGCGGGCACAACCCCGTTCCGTGGTGAGAAAAACACCAACTGGGAAGGCGCATACCGTGTACCAGCAATGGTTCGTTGGCCTGGTAAGATTGAACCGGGCAGTGTCTCTAACGAAATTATGCATCACATGGACTGGATGCCAACCTTCGTAGCAGCCGCAGGTGATGATCAAATCAAAGAGAAACTGCTGAAAGGCCATACTGCAGGTGATAAAACGTTTAAGCTTCACCTAGATGGTTATAACTTTCTTCCTTATCTAACGGGTGAAGAAGAAAAAGGTCGTCGTTCGGAGATCTTCTACTTTACCGATGATGGTGATTTAGCAGCACTTCGTTATAACCAATGGAAAGCGGTGTTCATGGAGCAACGAGCAACGGGTACGATGCAAATCTGGGCTGAACCGTTCGTGACGTTACGCCTTCCTAAGCTGTTTAACCTTCGTATGGACCCATACGAAAACGCAGATATTACCTCGAACACATATTACGACTGGTTGTTAGACCACGCTTATATGTTCGTTCCTGCTCAAGCGTATGTGGGCAAATTCTTAGAAACATTTGCTGAATACCCACCACGCCAAAAAGCAGCAAGCTTTAGCTTGGATCAGGTTATGGAAAAACTTCAAGAGAACCATAACAAGTAAGCTTTGGTTTATTGAAACTGATAGCTTGATGAAACTGAAAACACAAAGAGCTCTTAAGAGCTCTTTTTTTTGCGCATATCGATGAGTAAATACCAGTCGTGAATATGAATCACAACTATCGTGCTCGCTGCCACTAAATAATTGTAAATTAATTGTTTTTGCGTCTACCTTATTAAGCATAAGGATGTATAAAAACAAGGAATGTTATGTCTGCATGGTTGTGCTTGCTAGTGAACGGATTGAAACACCAGCGAGTTGCAGTATTATCCGCAATGTTATCTTTACCCGTGTTGTCGATACTTAGTTTCCACACGCATGCCAATGAACAGGCTTTATCAGAAGCTTCGCATGCGAGCTCTCAAGCGACGTATGTCGGATCTGAAGCTTGTATTGACTGTCACAGTGTGGAAGTGGAAGCATGGCAAGGTTCTCATCACGACATGGCGATGAAGCATGCCACCGAAGATTCCGTTCTCGGTGATTTCAATAACCAAACCATCACCCATCAAGGAAAGCCTAATCGCTTTTTCCGCAAAGGTGATGAATTCTGGGTAAACATTGAAGGGCCTGATGGTCAATTCAAAGATTATAAAATCAGCTATACCTTTGCCTTTGAACCTCTGCAACAGTACATGGTTGAGTTTGAAGACGGACGCGTACAGTTGATTCCTTTCGCTTGGGATTCTCGAGATAAGAGTGAAGGCGGTCAACGCTGGTTTCACCTTTATCCTGATACCACCAACACGGATGAATTCTACTGGACCAATAGCGGTCAAAACTGGAACTTCATGTGTGCTGATTGCCATTCAACGAACCTAGAAAAGAACTACGATAGCGCGAGTAATACCTACGACACCACATGGTCGGAGATTAATGTCGGTTGTGAAGCGTGTCATGGCCCTGCGAGTGAGCACGTTGAACAAGCCCAGCAAACAAATAACCAGCAAACCGCAGCCAAAGGGGGAAAAAATGCCCATGTCTCGGCGCATTACGGCTTTGACCGCGATTTGTCAAAATCGGTAAAAGAGTGGATCTACCAAGAGGGCAATTCAACTCTGCAACCAAAAGACATTATTCATACCAATCAAGTTCAGACCTGTGCTCAGTGCCACAGCCGACGCACCCAGTTGAATGAAACAGGCGACCACGTTAACGGTTCATTTTTTGATAAATACCGCTTGAGCCTGATTACCCCTGAGCTTTACCATAACGATGGCCAAATCTACGATGAAGATTACGTTTACGGCTCCTTCTTGCAATCAGTGATGGCAGAGAAAGGCGTTACTTGTACTAACTGTCACGATCCTCATACTGCAGAACTGAAAATTGCCGAAGAAGCCGTGTGTAGCCAGTGTCACATTGCTTCTGAATACACACCTGAAAAGCACACATTCCATGAAGCCAATACCGAAGCTTCACAATGTACCACTTGTCACATGCCAGAAACGACTTACATGGAAGTCGATCCAAGGCGTGACCACAGCTGGCATATTCCACGTCCAGATATTAGCCAACACATTAAAACACCGAACGTGTGTACGAGCTGTCATGAAGACCAAACTGATCAATGGGCCGATCAGCAAATTGGTAAGTGGTTCCCAGATTCTAAGTATCGTAACCAGCAACACTTTGCTGTTGCCTTTTATGCGGATTCAATCGGGCATAGAGGTGCAGAAGATGCACTGGCGTATTCAGCTCAAGACTCAAGTTTAAGTAATATCATTCGTGCTTCGAGTTTAGAACGTTTAGGTGGCAACACGGGCAAGAACACGCTTATCTCATTAGCGAGAGCGGTGAAACACGATGATGAAATGATCCGCTTGGGTGTGGTGCAAGGCTCGTCTGGCTTCCCATTCACTGATCGCTGGCAGATTCTAGAGCCATTATTGAAAGACCCTGTATTGTCGATTCGATCAGAAACCGCAGGCGCGCTAGTACGTTACTTGGGAGAAATGAATCCGCTGCAGAAAGACCAAATCAAGCCTGCATTGGAAGAGTACATTGAGATACAACAATTTAATGCCGACAGAGGATTTGGCCGCACAAATTTAGGTAACGTTTACCGCGATTTAGGTCAGCACGATAAAGCGATTGAGTTCTATCAAGGTGCAATCGAAATCGAGCCTTATTTCGAAAACAGCTACGCCAATTTAGCGGATTTGTATCGAGCGCAAGGTAACGAAGCAAAAATGTTGTCGACGTTGAAGCAAGGCATTGAAGCTCAGCCTAAATCGAGTGTATTGCCATACAGCACAGGATTGTCTCTGCTTCGTGTGAAAGATTACGAACAAGCAACGGACTACCTTAAACAAGCCGCTGAAACTGCGCAAACCGACCCACAATATTGGTATGTGTACGGATTGGCTTTAGAGAAATCGGATGTGCTTGCGGCAAGTCAATCACTGCACAAGGCTTACCAATTTAGCCGCAACCCACAGCACCTGTATGCCCAGTGTGAAGTGTTGGCGCGAAACAGCCATTTACCGGGCGTACCAAAGGCGTTTGAGCAGTGTATTTCATCATTGAGCAAAGTAGCACCGCCGGAAGCCATTAACCAATTGAAATCTAGGTTTAAATAAAGCGATGAGGTGAGCTTGGCTATCGTGCTTGCTGCTTATTCCGCTTGTAACCAATTATCACGTTTATAACTGTTTATCATGTGTATAACTAATAGTTATGGGGCTTGTGAGTAGGATGTACGCAGCCAGATTGAATTAAGGGAAGACCTATGAACCATGCGCAACAAGCAATAAACCAACTGATTGAACAAACAGAAAAAAGTGTTATCGGTCAGAGCCACGTCGTTCGGGCTCTGGTGATAGGGTTATTGACTAATGGACATGTGCTTCTTGAGGGGCTTCCCGGTACTGCGAAAACTCGCTCAGTAAAATCGCTGGCGAATCTACTGAACACCAGTTTTGGTCGAATTCAGTTTACTCCTGACCTGCTGCCGTCAGATGTGACGGGTACGGAGGTGTATCAAGAGCTTGATGGCAAGCCGCAACTGCATTTCCAACCGGGTCCTATTTTCAACAGCATTGTTTTAGCCGATGAAGTGAACCGTGCGCCTGCAAAGGTACAAGCGGCTCTGCTTGAAGCTATGGCGGAAGGCACGATAACCGTGGGCGGCCAAACTCACATCCTTCCTGACTTGTTCATGGTATTGGCCACTCAAAACCCAGTTGAACAAGAAGGTACTTATCCGCTACCTGAGGCGCAAATGGACCGTTTCATTATGAAAGTGACGGTCGACTACCCAGAAGACGAAGCGGAACGTGACATCATTCGACTGGTGCGCAGTGAGGAGTTGGGTAGCGAAACCAGTTCAGAATTAGTCACTCCACAACATATTGAACCTGAGTTGGTACTTGAGGCACGCCGACAACTTCCAGACATTGCCGTTTCCGATTTAGTTGAGAACTACATTGTGGCCTTGGTCATGGCAACTCGTAAGCCAGAGCGTTACCCAGAATCAAACTTGTCTAAATGGATTGAGATTGGCTCAAGCCCGCGTGCTTCCATTGCGTTGGATAAATGTGCACGCGCTTATGCGTGGTTACAAGGGCGTGACCATGTCACGTTAGATGATGTGCGAGCGATGCTACCTACCGTATTAGGCCACAGATTCTCACTTTCTTATGATGCATTGGCCGATGGCGTTGACCATCAAAGAGTGGTTGAAGAACTGCTTGATAATGTTGAGATCGGATAATTAGGGGGCGTCATGGCGAAGCCAACACAAGCTCCCAAATCGCAAGGCCTTGATCCACGCTTATACTGCGACTATTCAAGGTTAGTGCGAATACAGGCTCAAGCTGAGTCGTTTTCTCTACTGCCTCACCTAAAGGCGGGCAGCGTGCTTTCGGGTAGACACAATTCATTGTTCCGAGGTCGAGGTTTGAATTTCGAGGAGCTTCGTCACTACCAACTGGGTGATGACATTCGTAACCTCGATTGGAAAGTCACGATGCGAACAGGTAAACCTCATGTTCGTAGTTATACCGAAGAGAAAGACCGTAATGTGATGATCTGTGTTGATCAGCGCAGTTCGATGTTTTTTGCGTCTCAAAATACCATGAAATCCGTTGTAGCCGCCGAAGTGGCGGCACTGTGTGGGTGGCGAGTGCTTAAAGATGGTGACCGTGTCGGTTTCGTTTTAGCCTCGCACCAAAAGCTCTTTCATACCAAAGCACAGCGCTCACAGTCTGATTTGCTCGCTCAACTTAAACACCTGACTAAAGCGAATCAAAGTTTAGCCGTGAGTGTGAGTGACAGCGAGAGTGTCGGATTCAGTCAATGGATTGAACTGATCAAACGAATGAGATTAAAACAGTCGACCTTAATCTTTATTAGTGATTGGCGAGATTGCCAAGAACAACACCTTGATCGCCTTAAGCAACTGCAACAACACAACGATATCTTAGCCATTATGGTCACCGATCCCTTAGAACAATCACTGCCTCACGATCTTGCAAGTGCAAACTGGGTAGTGGGGGATGGTCGATTTCAACTTAATCTGGATAGCCAATCTAAGGTTAACCTCGCAAGTGAAAGCCTTGCCCAAAAAGCGGCACTCCAAAAACAATCCCTTGCTAAATTGATGGCGATGAAAAACCTTCCTTATATCGAACTAGACACGTCAGGCAATCACATATCACAGTTGCAAAAGCTGGTGGGAGGGCGCTAATGACCGTTGAACATACCCCTCCGAGTACTTACATCCTTCGCGACCTACATGATGTCGCCATTCCCGAGAGCGTGAGCTGGATGCCGCAAACCATTGGTTGGAAGATCCTCGGCGTTATTCTGTTATTGGTCGCTATCTATCTGGCTTATCGTTTGGCGCAGAGATGGTGGAATAATCGTTATCGTAAAGAAGCGCTTAAAGAGCTCATGATATTGGATGCAAGAGACAAGAACTCTACCGAACGAACCTTCAAGGTACTGAAAGTGGTGCTTCGTTACCTAGACAGCAGCAATGCAAAGCTGTTTGGCCAAGCATATGTTAACCGTTTGAACGCTTATCTGCCTGTTAACGTTAACGAGAGTAAAAATAGCAATGCTTTCTTTGCCGATGAAGTTTCGGGACTATGGATGCAGAGTTTAATCGACCCTAAGGTGCGTTTGAGCTTTGAACAGCGTTTAGAGGTGATTCAAACCGCGATGATGTGGCTAAAGCTTCATAAACCGGATGTACAAGTAACGTTTGAGGGGCAAGATAATGTTTGATGCTTTATCTGCAAGCTTCGAATTTGCGCACCCATTGTGGTTTATCGCGTTACCTCTGCCGTTGTTGGTCTACTTTGCCGTACCAGCTTATCGAACTAAGCAAATGGCGATTAAGGTGCCATTTTTTCGAGAATTGGTTGAAGCTATTGGGGAAGCGCCGTCAGAAGGTGCAAGCCAGTTAACACCAAGCTGGTGGCAACGAACTACGCTCATTATTACTTGGGTATTGGTCGTGTGCGCGTTAGCGAAACCAACCATTCTTGGTGAGCCACAGGTTCGTGAACAATTGGGTCGTGATGTGATGGTGGTGGTCGATTTATCCGGCTCAATGGCGGAGCAAGATTTCACCTCTAAGCAAGGCGATAAAATCTCTCGTTTAGATGCGACCAAAGAGGTGTTAGCCGATTTTGCGAAAACCAGAAAAGGGGACCGACTCGGTTTGATCTTGTTTGGTG
Organism: Vibrio sp. 10N.286.51.C3; assembly: GCF_003050065.1. Classification (NCBI taxonomy): domain Bacteria; kingdom Pseudomonadati; phylum Pseudomonadota; class Gammaproteobacteria; order Vibrionales; family Vibrionaceae; genus Vibrio; species Vibrio sp. 10N.286.51.C3. The sequence goes on from NZ_PIGC01000006.1 coordinate 182,398, forward strand.
ATGCAGCGTTTGTACAAACACCGTTTACGGCTGATCAAGATGTATGGCTTGAACTGCTTAATCAAACCGATGTCGCGATGGCAGGGCAAAGCACGCACTTAGGCGATGCTATTGGTCTTGCGATTAAGGTGTTTGAACAAAGCGAAAAGCAAAGTACTGCAGTTCAAGACCCGAGCATTGATGCCAACGCGAAAGAGAAAGTTGTGATTGTACTAACTGATGGCAATGACACAGGAAGCTTTGTCGAACCTATCGATGCCGCAAAAGTTGCGAAGGCGAAAGGCGTTCGTATTCACGTGATCGCCATGGGTGACCCACAAACCGTTGGTGAAGTAGCTTTGGATATGGAAACCATCAAACGAGTGGCTCAAGAGTCTGGTGGTGAAGCCTTTGAAGCACTTAATCGCGATGAATTGACTAAAGCTTATGCTCAAATTGGTGAGCTAGAGCCTCAGTTGTATGAGAGTACGACTTATCGTCCTAAACAGGGATTACACCATTACCTGATGGCCATTGTTGTTGTGATGTATTTGACTGCGTTTAGTTTAGCAACAATCCGCCGACGCTCGCTTTTGGCTTCTTCAATGAAAAATTTGAAAGGAGAGAACGATGCCTGATTCTCTCATGTTGCAACAGTTCTTTACCCAGTTTCACTTTATCCGACCATTGTGGTTGTTGGCCTTTATCCCGATGTTTTTCCTATTGTGGATTCGCTGGAGAGAAGAGACCAAACCAACGTGGAAAGACATTCTGCCTGCACATTTACGTGATGCATTAACCATCGGTGAAACCGGTTGGCGCAAACAGTTACCACTGAAGCTATTAATGGTGATTGTGACCATCGCCATCATTATCTGTTCTGGCCCAACATGGCAGCGTGAAGCTTCGCCTTTTGGTGAAGATAAAGCATCGATGTTGGTTGTACTCGATAACAGTGAATCCATGCTTGCTAAAGATTTGCCTCCAAGTCGCTTAGAACGATCTAAGCAGAAAATTAGAGACTTATTGGCAGCTCGGAAAGGCGGTAATACGGGCTTAGTGGTTTACGCAGGCAGCGCACACGTCGCGATGCCCGTCACTCAAGACAGCAAGGTATTCGAACCGTTTCTAGCGGCTATCAGACCCGATATCATGCCGGTATCAGGTAAGTCAGCAGAAGAAGCACTGCCACTGATTAATCAGCAACTGTCTGGTGAGTTAGGCTCTTCTGTACTGTTGGTATCTGATGGTGTAAACCCAAGCACCATTAGGGCGTACGAGAGTTTCTTTAGCGACAATCCGTATCAGTTGCTGATTCTAGCCGCAGGAAACAGTAATGTGGTGAGCGATAACCCTGTCGACCTAGATTCATTGCGCAGCCTAGCGAGCAAGACGGGTGGACGACTGATCGAAGTGACCGTTGATAACTCCGATATCCAACAACTCAATCAAGCGGTTGAAAGAAACATGCAACTGAATGGTGAGTCTTCAATGCCTTGGAAAGACATGGGATATGGCCTGCTTATTCCAATGGCAATCATCATGTTGTTGTGGTTCAGAAAAGGGTGGTTGGTACAGTGGTGTGTCGTTGGTCTAGTGATTTCAGGTAGCATCTATTCACCAAGCACTTTGGCGAAAACAGTCAATTTAACTGCTGAGAAACCAGTCGTGGTGGAGCCGCTTACAGCTTGGGACAAAACAGCTCAATGGTGGTGGGACTTATGGCTAACGCCTGATCAACAAGGGCAACGTTTATTGAATCAGAAGGAATATCTTGAAGCGGCCAAGCATTTTAAGGATCCAATGAGAAAGGGCGCGGCTTATTACTATGCTCGTGATTTTAAGTTAGCTCACAGTGCATTTTTGCAAACCAAAACTGACCTTGGCTTATACAATGCAGCCAGTGCGTTAGCCAGACAGCGTGAATACCTTGCGGCACGAGACCTTTTGAAATCATTAAGCGAGAAAGAGGATCTGTCACCAGAACTAAGAACGGATGTGGAGAACAATCTTGCTGTGCTTAGTGGAATTGTCGAAGAGGTAAACCGAACCAGTGAAAGCCAGTCTGGAACCACAGATGGCCCTGAGGAGTCTTTAGAACTCGAAGACGATCAGCCTCGAACGGGAGATGGAGCTGAAGAAGAAACGGTAGCGGAATTGATGCTTAAGGAAACGCTTAATGCCAATGAAATCTTAGGCAGCCAAGAGCTTGCCGACAAGTGGTTAAAACGCGTTGAAGCGGATCCTAAGTTCTTCTTGAAGTCCAAGTTCCAAATTCAGTTAAGAGATCCTGCACCTTCGATCGAACAGTCTTCAAAACAGGAACAGTCGCTAAAACAGGAGCAAACACAATGAGTCGAGTTGATTTAACTCTTGCAGTGCTTCTAGAAAAAGCAGGGCGCTCGGAGTCTTTTAGACTAACGAAGGCCTTGTTTGTGTCGCTAGTTCTACTGTTTAGCACTGCTTTTTCTACACTTGCTTCTGCGGCTGATATTTATGACCTGCAGAGGACTGGCGATGTCGAATTGATCGCTTGGGTCGGAGAAAAACCGAAGTCTGGCGACAAGATTACGCCTACGAAAGTTAGCGTTAATGAACAAGTGATTCTGAACATTGAGGTGGCGACACCGCGTTGGCTAACTGGGGGAACCCGAATTGGCAGCATCGAAATCCCGAATGTTATTGCTAAGCAGCGCAACCAGCTGGCGACGAACTACACGGAACGAGTGGGCGGCACAACATGGTCACGCCAACGCTGGGAAGTGACGCTTTATCCGATGACTTCGGGCGAATTCGTCATTCCTACTGTGCCTGTTCGAATTCAAGTTTCAGCGCCTGATGGTTCAAACGTTGGTGGCACACTTTATACGCAACCCATTAAGTTTGAAGCTTCATTACCTTCAGGTTTGTTAAGTGATGAATCGCCTTGGTTTTCTGCAACCGATGTGGATGTTGAACAGCAGTGGCAACGTTCGAATGAAAACTTGAAAGTTGGCGATGCGGTTACACGCACCGTGACGATTAAAGCGAAAGACAGCTTGTCTGTGTTACTGCCAGATGTGTTGTCCAATGAAGCGACTCAGCAATATCAAGCTTACCCACAGCCTAATCGTTTAGACGATACACAAGAGCGTGGTGATTACCGTTCTAGCCGCATCGAAGAAACGGTTTATGTGATTCAACAAGGTGGCGAATTTATCTTGCCGGATTTCTCATTCCAGTGGTGGGACAGTAAGAATCAACGTCTTGAAAGCGTTGTCATAAAAGGTGAAGTGTTTGAAGCAAAACATACACTCCAATCCTTTATCAAAGCTTACATGTCGGTCTTTATCAGCGTAGGTTTGGTATTAGTGTTGTGTGTTGCGTTATTTGTTTCTTTGAAGCGTTATTACAAGAACCGACCAACACCGAGTTGGTTGGTATTCCGTCGTTTACTCAAGCAAGGTAATTGGTCTGCATTGAGAACCTTTATCTACCGTCAATTGCGAAAACAAACCTCGCAGCTAGAAATGAATAAAGCGCAACTTGGCAAATCAAATGGACAAAAACGTTGGGTGGAAGACAGCGAAGCGCTCCAACAAGGGCGTGAAGATAAAAACGTATTTACTCGCTTGTGGAGAGAGTTACGTAGCCTGCCCAGTACTCAAACAGACTCAAGGCATTCTCGTTCGATTTTCGCCCGCTTGAAAATCCCTAAAGGCTTGCCAGACTTAAAAGATAGAACTAAGTAGCAAACTTTAGTTATTCGCATCGAACATAATCGGCAGGTTCTCTACTATGGGGAACCTGCTTCTTTAATATGGAACTGTATGAAAAGTACCGAACTAAATCTAATTCCTATATTTGTTGCTATCTATGAAGAACAGAACTTATCTAGGGCTGCTAATCGCATGGATATAAGCCAACCAGCAGTGAGTAAAGCACTTGCAAGGTTGAGAGATATCTATGATGAGCCATTGTTTCACCGCACCACATCAGGCGTAGAGCCAACCACATTCGCTATTGATATCTACCCTGCAATGGCCGCTGCGCTTAAAAACTTTACGTCTACCTTATCCGCATCAAGAGACTTCGATCCTAAAACCTCAGGCCGCGTGTTTTCTATTGCCTGCGTCTCGGCAGCTAGCTATGAAATGATGCCAAGAGTGATGCAGTTAATCAGCCAGGTTGCACCCGGTATCGCACTCGAAGTTCACCCTCTGTTTACGGAAGATTACGAGTCTGATTTAAGGCTCCAAAGACACGATGTGATTGTCGATATGACGCCAAAAGGAAGAACCATGCTTAAGCATGAGGTGATTTCTACAGAGGAGCTGGTCGTGGTGTGTAGTAGTGATCACCCTACTGTTGGCGATACAATCGATATGGAACAGTTCTTAGCACTCGAACATGTGGTGGTCTCTAGGTGGCATGCGCGCAAAAGCTTATTGAGCTCTGAACACTACAGTGATCTAGAGAAACGTAGAATAGTCTATCGTGCTGCAGGTGTTGTTGAGATGCTTCCTGTTATCGAAGGCTCTGAGTACATCGGTGTAATGCCTATTTCATCGGTGCGTTGTTTTGCTGAAAAGTACGCGGTCAAAACACTGCCATTACCCTTCGAGTTGGAAGACCTGGAGATGTGTATGATTTGGCATCCAAGCCGTACTAATGAACCAAGCCATAAGTGGTTACGAGCTAAGATCAAAGCAGCAGCAAAAGAGTTATCAAGTTAGCCTATACAAGGACATAGCCATTGAAAGCATTCGCGCGATTTTAAACGGAAAGAAAGCCAACACAGTGGCACTTTGACTATAGGTAAAAGCTGCTTTACTGGTGCGATCTTTGAGGTTGCTTTTTGTTACGGCTGCTTGGCCGGTAGGGCAGCCCGAAGGCTACACTTATTCAGTCAAAAATCTGTGAAGGAACTTAACTCACTGAAACTTAATTAACTTAAGGAACAGACACTAAGCCTCTTTTTGGCTCTGCTCAGAGTTAAGCAAGAAGTAAGACACCCAATCATCAGTCGGCAACGGCCTTGCAAAGAAATAGCCTTGCGCGTATTTACAACCTATTTGGCGCAGAGTCTTTACGTGGTTCTGCGTTTCAAGCCCTTCGGCAATCACCGAGAAATTCAGAATTTGTGCAAGCTTTAATACAGCACATGTGATCTCGTAATCGACCTTGGATGAGTTAATGTCTTCAATAAAGCTTCGGTCGAGTTTGACGCAATCAGCAGATAGATTCTTCAATACCGACAGCGATGAATAGCCTGTACCAAAGTCATCAATCGCAATCTTATAACCCTTCGAGTGAAGTACCTCTATGGTTCTTGAGCAGGTTTCGAAATCTCGCATCATGTCTCTTTCAGTGATTTCAAGAAGCAGTTGATGTGGCTGGCAATCTGTTTCATCCAGTATCACTTGTAGCTGCTCTGCGAGGTCAGTCATATAGAACATTCTTGCTGAGAAGTTGATAGAGAAAATCACACCTTGTAGGTCGATACCTGAGCGTTGCCATTCGGTGATCAGGTTGGCAACCTTCTTAAATACCCACTTATCGATGTCGATAATAAGATCGCTTTTCTCTGCGACTTCAAGAAAATCGATAGGTGGAAGCAATCCAAGTTTGGGGTGACGCCAGCGAATGAGAGCCTCGGCTCCGATGATGTCTTGAGAATCCAAGTCGACTTTTGGTTGGAAGAAGACTTCCAGTTCGTCGTTTGCAATGGCTTGATGAAGCCCCATGTTTGTTTCAATTAAGTCATTGACTTCATGGGTCATTTCATCAGCATAGACTCTGTATTGATCTCTACCGTTACGTTTTGCGTGATACATAGCGGTGTCTGCGTTTCTAATTAAGGTTTCACGATCTAAGCCGTGAGTAGGGTACTCACATACCCCAATACTTGCTGAAACGAAGATAGAGTTATCATCAATATAGTAAGGCTTTCTTAATGCTTGGTTTAGGCGATCAGCGATGGGTTCACCTTCTTCTAAACCAACGTTCGAATACACAACCAAGAACTCGTCGCCGCCCATTCTAGCCACAAACCCCTTATCTCCGACGAGATTGCTAAGGATGTCAGAAACGTTAACCAGCAAGTTGTCTCCAGGTGCGTGACCTAACGAATCATTGATCGTTTTGAACTCATCAATATCGAGATAAAACAATAAAAAGGGCGCTTGGTTCTCGCTTGAGATCTTAATTTCTTTATCTAACTGCTTGGTTGCTAACAATCTATTAGCCAAATTAGTCAACGGATCGTGATGTGCTAGAAAGTCGAAGTTCTTCTTCTCTTCAGTGAGGTCGAGATAGGCCTCAGACAGCCTTGAAGCCATGTCGTTATAGGCTTTTTCCAAGTGAGACCACTCGTCACTTCTGCCCAAATTGATAGGATTCTTGAGGCTACCGGATTCTAAACGGTCGAAGCCATGTCTCAGCGCATTGAGCGGTTTTCGAATATGATGTCTCACCACGTGGTTAACCAGCAACATCGACAACACGACGGCTGAAAAGCTAATAACAATGGCGTTCAGTCTTGATAGACCAATCTCTTTTTCAAGCTGGTCGGTTAGTGCTAAGGCTTGGCTCTGTACGCGTGACTCTGTGTTTTCTACCATCTCTAACAAGTCACCTTGCGCCTCTAATAGCGAAGCCATCACCAACCAACGTTGTTCCAGATTAGCGCGAATCCGTTTTAACGCGGCGTTGTATCGCTTCACGGTACGGTGGATTCGTTTCTTCTCTGCGATAACCACAGCCGTTCCTATATCAACATTTTCTAAGTGGAGTAAGAAGATATCGAGCTCTTTCTCGACCTCGATAAGCAGTACTTTCTCCGTTTCTGGCGTGATGCGGCTGTGAATGTCACCGACCATTTTTCCTGAGGTGAGAAACGACTCTCGTAGCATGTTGATGAGATCTAATTCATTGTTATAACGGATGAAATTAGGTTGGTCTAAGTGCCTAAGCTTGCTGTCGGCTATCGCAAATTCGAGTTGATTAAGTTGCTCGGCTAATGCAGCATCGATTTGATTGGTTTGCTTGAGGATTCGATTCAGTGCTAGCGAACTGCCTAAGAAACGATGGAAGTTATCGATAAAGGCATCGATCTTTTGCGAGAAACCTTCGTTGGTCGACAAATCTCTCAAGCGTTGCAGTTGGAAATCAACGTTGAATGCTTCCTCAGACAAGGTGGTTTCACTGAACAGAAAGGTTTGCTCCAGTAACTTCACACGAGAGGTTAATGTAAATACGCGACGACTGATTTCAGAGTTAACAATCAGATCTGACACGTGTGTTGAGGTTTCCGTTTTGAGCGTCGACTCGACGTAATAGAGTGAGCGGATCACCATGATGACCGCAAGGCTCACAATCAAAAGCGAAACCAGATTCGAAATAATGAGCCTTTGGGTGATGTTGATCTGAGGTAGTTTCATTGCGGCTTCCAAATTTTCAGATACGCTTCACGGTAGCCATTTTTAGGGTCATAGATGCCTTTGTCTGACTGGCTAATAAGCTCTTCAACATTACCCGGTGTAACGAGGTGTACAGGGGCAGAGTAGCCACTAGGAGGCATTTGATTGAAGGCTCGGTTGAGCTCGTCAACAATCTGCCAACCTTGTAAATATAAGGGCTCAGGAACGGTTGCCAGTTGGAATTGTCCGCTATAGATTCTTTTGTAGGCCGCTTTGCTGCCATCACCTGCAGATATGTTCCGCGGGATCATTTTTAACTCTTCAAGGCTCGACTCCAAAGAAGGTATCGCATAGTCGATGTACAAGTCGTTGATGGCCAATATGTGAGTGATTTTATCGTCGTACTTGTTATCAAGGTCTTTCAATGTCGCGGGCATTTGCTCAGCAATTTTGTCTAAAGGCAGGTAGTTGAGCTCAAGGACATCACAATTGCTGCAACGCTTGATGGTGTTAACCATGGCGTTGGCTTTGATCATCGCGATTTCATAATTAGGGTCGGTAAACACCACGGTCTTAGCTTGACCCTTGGAGTTGACGATGGCGAGCAGGGCTGCTACCTCAGCCACATCAAGCGGGTCAGTAGTGATGTTGGTGTATAAGCCGATCTCTGGGTTTCCGCCAACAAGCTCCGTCGCGTGCCATCCGATGACAACAATCCCGAGATCTTCTGCTTGTTTCAAAATGGTTTTGTGACGAACCGCGTCAATGCCACCTAAAACAATGGCATCGGGTTCAAAACCGATTGCTTTTCGGATCGCGGCACCTTGACGCACTTCAGAACCCAAACCATCAATGAACCTAAGGTGCCAATTGATGTTAGAGATGGCTTCAGATATGCCTTTGCCAACGCCATATACGCCACCATTACGTAAATCAGACGCGACGAAAATAACGTTCTTTTCATGACGCACTGCTGGACCTTGTGTTGGACCATCCCAGGTTCGTTGGTTGGAAACCGCACGCATCACTTTTTCTTCTGCGTAATGGAAGAAATTGTTCTCAGGATTACCCGCAAAACTCGGTGAGTTGCAAGTAGTAGCGAGCAACAAACTCGCAAAATACACTGTTTTATTCATAAGGGTTATAAAACGCTTTAAATTATTATCGCTATATATTTATAATATTGTTAATAAACATTCAAACATTTGGTAACAGTTATGCCGGGTCAAATTTATAAAAACGTATTACCAGCCCTACTGACAGCTTGTTTTATCCTTCCTTTTGACGTATACGCTGATGGGGTAAGGTCGGACTCAGATGTAAAGAAACTCGAAAAATTTCAAGAGACTGTGAGTGGCGAGCCGATTTCGTTAGCACCAATGTCGGTTGAGAAACCGGTCAGAATTGCCCTAATTTACCCAAGTGCAGATATTTCTGACTTTTGGAGACGAAATTACACTGCATTGAAGGAAAGGTTGATCGCTTTAGAGTTGCCATTCGAGATCAGCGAGTTTACCTCAAGACAAATTGAGCACTCTTTGCAGACTCAATATACGGATCAAGTGTTGAATGCTGACACACCTTATGACTTCGTGATTTTTGGCCCTTCTGAACTGGGAATACAAGCTCAGAACATTCAAAAGCTATCGGCTTCGACAGAATTCAAAACCTTTATTTGGGCATTTCACACGCCAAATGAACAATGGAAACATCAACCAGACAGTTGGTTTGACTTCTCAAGTGCAATGGGCGCGGAAGTGCTGTGTGACCATGTGGTGCAAGAGTTGGGGAGTGAAGTCGAGTTCTCTGCCAATCGCGGGATCCCGGGAATCACGGACACTCAACGTTCACAAGGCTTCATTGATTGCGTGGAAGAGAAAGGTGACTGGTTAACGGTTTATGAGCATTTTGGGCAATATCAAAAAATAGGCGGCGCAGACGGGATCCGATTAGTGCTAGGTAACTTCCCTGAGGTGACCATGGTTCATAATGCCAATACGGCGATGACCATGGGGGCAGTCGATGCGTTAAACCAAGCTGATATGTTGTCTGAGATCTATGTAACGGGTTGGGGCGGCACAGCGATAGAGATCGAGAAGATTCGCTCTGATGAGTTAGATGCAACACCAATGCGCATGAGTGATGACCTTGGTGTAGCGACTGCTGAAGCGATCAAGTTTCATTTAGAAGAGAGAGAAGCTGAAGTTCCGCTGGTATATTTAGGTCGTATCACGGTTGTGCACAATAAGATGAATGACGACCAGTTGAACCAACTCACCAGAGAAGCGTTTCGTTACTCAGGAAAGAATTAAGCACGATTCAATCTATCCTGCATGATAAAAAGAGCCGCTTATTCAGTTTAATCAGAATAAGCGGCTCTTTTTTATGTTAGAGACTCTGTGAGCATGTTTGGTTCACAAACCTAATAATTGTGATTAGTCAGTAATCTCTTCTAGCACTTGCCCAATCGAACCACTTGGTTGAGTGATTCCGAGTTTGTTCGAAAGCGTCGGTGCAATATCGTATGGTGTGATTGGACGTGAAACCTTCTTAGCGTCCACATCATAACCTGCGAAAATCACTGGCACGTGCGTGTCGTATTTCCAAGGGGAACCATGAGTCGAGGCAATTTGTAGGCCTTCCATATCGTTAATGTAGCTACGCGGATCAAATACCACATACACATCGCCTGAACGAGCGGGGTGGTAGTTGTTTTTGATGAGCTGCATCACATGAGTGTCAGGGACTCGGTTTGCTGCAATATCACTGCTTGATACCGCAAACGCAACGCCTTTCACTTTGGCAATTTCACCAGCAATAGCTTCTTGTACCTTAGCCAGATCCAGTTTCTTCTGAGCGATTAAGTCGTGATTAAGATAGATATAAGGCTGAGCGTACAAACGAATTGCGTCTTTGGTTAAGCCAAAATCATCTTTTAATCGTTTCTCTACACCACTCGATAGTAGTGCGTCTTTGTCGAAGTACTGAGCTTGACTGAAACCTAGAGCATTTGCCGCAGGTGAAGATTCAGGAACACCGTGATCGGCAGACAAGACGATTAAGGTGTTCTCTAACCCAACTTGGTTGTCGACGGTTTTGAAAAGCTTAGCGAGAGTCTTATCAAGTCGGATAAGGTTGTCTTCTGTTTCTAGGCTTTCAGGGCCATAAAGGTGTACCACGTAGTCGTTTGATGAGAAACTCACTGACAGATAATCAGTCACGTCACCTTGACCAAGCTTCTCTTGCATCAACAAGGTGCTAGCGAAGTTTTCCGTGATCTCGTCACCAGCAGGGCTCACGGTTAGCGTTGTGCTGTAGTACTTGTAGCTTGCCGGGCCGTATGGGTGAGGGAAAGTGCGTTGGAAATCACCGACTTTCACTTTGTGTTCGGTATCATTTTCTTGCAACGTGTATTTATCACGCGGTAATGAGAGCTCCCACTTTTGTTTGGAATACTGAGCAGCAATTGCTTTCTCGTTCCAGCGTGATACCCAGTCTGGATACTCGTCGTAGTAATAGTTACTCGTGACGAATTCAGATTGTGCTTTGGAGAACCAAAAGGCTTTACCACTGTGTCCTGCCAATGAGATAGCACCGCGGTCTTTCACTGATACGCCGAACACTTTTGATTTGCCACTATTGGAAATCGTCAGCTCGTCACCAAAAGTGGTGGCGAGTATTGGCTCCGGAGAACGACCGTCACCTTGCGCTGTCTTCTGTGTTGGGTCAATCTCGGTGGCTTTGTCGACACCCGCGCCAGAAGTCAGCATTTTGTAGTTGCCATCTTCTACGTTATACACCAAGCGTTCTTCGCTACGGTCATACCAAACGTTACCTACCATACCATGTACGCTAGGTGGAGCGCCTGTTGCAAGCGACACATGGCCAACAATGGTTTCTGTGTTGCCGTGTTGGTAGTTCGCATTGGTGTAATAAGTACCGTCATCCATTAAGTAGCGAAAGCCACCTTCACCAAAATTATGCTTGTATCGTTCAATGAGGTCAGCGCGTAGACCATCAACCGTGATTTGAAGGACAAGGTCTGGCTTTTCTGCAGCCGATGCAGGAAGAGCGCAGAGTAACGCGAGTGTAAGTCCTGAAAGCTTGGTGTATTGCATAGGGTTTCCTTATTCACTGTTGCCGTAGCGTTCTAACGTGTGGTCAGATTTTTAACGTTGAGATAGGGTTATTCACGTATCTAGTTCGTATCTTTAACCAACCGCAGTCCCATGTCCGACATGGTGATGGATTGGCTTGCGAAATCACGACGGTAACTTTCCGATTCATTTTCGTCATAAGCAAAACTGCCACCGCGAACAGACTTGTGCGATAAGCCTACGTCGCTGTGTTTAGCGTTATTTGGATTGTCTGTTGGCCCGAATCTGTAGAAGGTGTCATCGAAGGCATCAATGACAAATTCACCAACGTTTCCTGTCATGTCATATAAGCCTAGTTCATTTGGCTTTTTTAACCCTACAGGATGCGCGCTATTTTTCGAATTTGCTGAGTACCACGCAACATCATCTAAGTTGTTGGAACCACTGTAAGTATAGCCTTTGCTTTTGTTGCCACCCTTCGCTGCAAATTCCCATTCCGCTTCAGTCGGTAGGCGGTATTCTTCACCCGTTAATTCATTCAACTGCTCAACGAAATAGTTCGCTTGTTGCCAGCTAAGGTTATTGACCGGAACTTGTGGGTTTTGGAAATAACTGAGAGATGAACCCATCACCGATTCAAACAATTCTTGAGTCACCTCAAACTTCGCAATGTAGAAACTATCTACAGTTACTTCACGGGCTGGTCGTTCTGCTTTGGTCGCTTCCGGGTTGTTTGAACCCATGGTGAATGTTCCGCCTTCAACCAACACCATCTCTTGGTCAATTTTTTGAGCGATAGGGTGTGTAGGCACGCTTGCACAGCCGCTTAGGAAAATAGTCATGGTGACGCCGCTAACTGCTGCTAAATGTTTGTAATTGATAAATTTCATCACGTGCCTCAAATGTTCGAAATAGGGTGTGATTCTAACGTTTTTGGTCATTCCTATTGGTTATAAAGGGTATAACATGCCACTGACTTAATTCGGAATTATGATGGGAACAAGACACTAAGATAGGTAGGTAAATCATGCACATTACTCAAGGTCCACAATATAACGGTAAAGCGTCTAAGCGCCTGCATGTTATGGCTAAGCCGATTGGCGCAGCGTGCAACATTGACTGTAAATATTGTTATTACCTAAGTAAGCAAGATTTGTTGGAGTACAAGAAAGGCAGTTCTCCAAGAATGGATGATGAGACGCTAGAGACTTACATCCGACAATACATCGAAGGTCAAAATACGCCTGAAATTATCTTCTCATGGCAGGGCGGCGAACCGACTATGTTAGGTTTGGCTTATTTTGAGCGTGTGGTTGAGCTACAGAAAAAGTATCAGCCTGAAGGTGTGTTAATTTCAAATGACCTACAAACTAATGGCACATTATTGAATGACGATTGGGGTCGATTCTTAGCAAAGAACAACTTCCTGATCGGTTTAAGTATTGATGGCCCTGAAATGCTGCACAACGCTTACCGTACCAACCGCGCGGGTCGTGGCACATTCAAACAAGTGATGGCTGCTGTCGAGCTGTTGCACAAACACCAAGTTAAATTCGCAACGCTAACCTGTGTGAATAACCTGACCAGTCAAAACGCCTTAGAAGTGTATCGCTTCTTACGTGACGTGGTGAAGTCTCCACAAATGCAGTTTATTCCTATCGTAGAACAGAAAACCTTTAGAACCGTTGCGCCGCAAACCTCTCAAGCTAGTGAGCAACTCAAGCAAGGTGACAAGCGTCTTATCCCGGGTCATAAAGATTCGATCATGGAATCATGGTGTGTATCGGACTTAGCGTGGGGCAACTTCCTGATTGCGGTGTTTGATGAGTGGGCGAAGCAAGACATCGGTAAAGTGTTTGTTCAATATTTTGAAGCGAGCTTAGAAACGTGGATTGGTCGCCCGAACCCGCTTTGTACCCTGAATGAGATTTGCGGTAAGGGCTTGGCGATGGAACCAAACGGCGATGTGTTCTCTTGTGACCACTATGTTTACCCTGAATATAAAATTGGCAACATCCATCACGAGAAGCTTGATGACCTAGCATACAGCGCACCACAACAAAAATTTGGTTTCGCTAAATCACGCACACTGACGAGCCAGTGTCAGCAATGTGACTACAAGTTTGCTTGTCATGGTGAATGCCCTAAAAACCGCTTTATCAAAACTCGTGCAGGTGAGCCGGGATTGAACTATTTATGCGCGGGCTGGCACAAGTTCTTTTCTCATGTTGATAAATCGATGGCGTATATCGCGCGTGCGATGAGACACCCCGTTGCTCATGGTAAGTACAGTGATTCTGTGATGATGGCGCGTCGAGCAGAACTGGCAAAACAAACGACGTTTGAGACAAAGTTTTAAGTCAAGTTCTAGGTTTAGAGTTATCGATCCTAACGAAATTTAATCAGATATGAGTCTAGGGACGGGCTAAGTTCTCCAACTTAAGGTAATACTATGATCAAGAAGAGTTTAGCGACAGCGGTTGCTTTATTGGTTGCAACGTCCGCATTGTTATCAACGTCAGCAATCGCAGCCAATGGCGTTCAACAAATCGTTGATGCACCAGCACAAAATATCAATCAAGTGCTTGAAATGACGGACACTCAAACCCGTATTCAACAGTTGTCTTACATGGCACAAGATCAAAACCAGTCTATCGAAAACCGTACTGGTGCGCTGCAAGAATTGGCAGCTTACCCAAGCCAAAACGCGTTGGTGGCTGTTGCTAGAGGCTTAAAAGATCAAAACCCTGAAGTCCGTGAGGCCGCGGTCATCGGTTCTGAACCTTACCAACTTGAGCATCGTTGGGCGTTGGTATCACCACTACTAAAAGACAGCGACACCATGGTTCGCCACACGGCAACATCGAATCTAATTCGCGACTTTAATGCCTTAGATGAACAACAAAAAGGACAAATCGAGCCACCAGTAAAAGAGCTTATCAGTTTCCTAGAGACGCAAGAATCAGAAAAGTACCAATTATTGTTTGCTGATGTACTTCGCTGGCACAACGAGTGGGATAAGGCAGAAACGGTTTATCTAGAACTCATCAAAACGCATCAAAAAGAGCCACAAGTTTGGTTAAGTTACGCTGATAATTTCCGAGCGCAGAAAAAAGACCAACAAGCGGTCGATGTATTGGATCGCGGCTTGAAACATGTACCCGACAACGCAGCTCTACATTACTCTAAATCATTAACTTTGGTTCGCCTTGAAGACAAGAGCGCAGCGGCCAATGAGATTGAAGTAGCAGCTAAGTTAGCTAAAGACAACAGCTACTACTGGTACCTCAATGGGGTGTTACAAGAAGATTTAGACATCGATAAATCGACAAAGTCATTCGAAAAAGCGTATCTGATATCGGGGTCTCCAGAGCAGTTGTACGCCGTCTGTGACATTTACGTACGCTACGGCAATGAGAAAACAGACGAATGCTTAGTAGAGCTTGCGAAAGTGGCGCCGGGTTATGTGATTGATCAGCTAAAAGAGAAACGAGTAGAGCCAAACTCATAATATTTGAGTGAGTTGATAAACGGAAAGTAGTTATTGAAAAGCCAGTCGAATCATTCGATTGGCTTTTTTGTATTTGGAGTTCTGTTTGAAATGTATCGTTAGAACAAGACACAAGCAAGAGACTTCAAAATGGGTGAGCTTAGCAGCTCACCCTCATTAATTTATTCGCCCATTGAGCTGGATGCACGACGACGGTCTGTTGCACCGTAGATGTTGCCACCTTTGACTTCAATGGCGTTACCACCTTGCTTGAGTATCGAATACCCAGTGCTGCTTACGTATGGGTTTGTCGCACTTACCATAAACTTCTCGCCACTTTCGTCGGGCGTTATTGGAAAAGGGTTTGGTTCAGCCGCGAAACCGACCGCTGAAACCAAGCTTAAAGATAAAGTCGCTATTCGCATGCGTTCTCCGTTTAAGGTATCTGTTTATTCGCTCTAAGGTTGACCGAATAAAAAAGAGGAAGCTCTGTAGCCTGTTGCCTTCTTACACGATACTGACGATGTTGACAGAGTTACTAAATTGTAGGGCATATGGAGAATTTAATTACTGGGGTGATCGTTTGAATCAGCGTTTTTATATTTTTCAACTCGACACAAAGCCTATGGATTACAAGCATCCCCAAATAGGGTGCGAGTAATGCTCCTAATAAACATTAAGTTTTAAACAGGTTATTAAGTTTGAGGTTGAGTTGTATTTGATAAAGTTAAAAATTAAAACTCATGATTTATATGGTTATTTTTTGATTGCTACAATCTATAAACAATATTTACATATTTATCACTATTTTCATATTGACCGATTGAATAACTGGTCAGATCTGTTATTGTTCGGAAAAATAATAGTGCGGTTTGTCATACTGTTTAGCAAGGAAGCTTATGTTTACACTATCGATTAAGAATCGAATTTTGGCGCTATGTTTAGTGTCGTTAGTCGGGTTTATTAGTATTCTATTTGTCGGTGGGGATACGCTCACTAGCAATACCAAGCAGGTTAATAGAATTGACCAAGTCACTTATCCCGTCATGAATTCTGCTTCGCTAAATAGTGTTTTGATCTCTCAATTAGCAGAGCGCTTTAATTTAGCGGTCATTCTTGGTGATGAAGAGATCTTGGAGATGAATAAGCAAACGCTTACTGCGATTCAAAGTAACTTCAATATTCAAATTTCATTGGACCCGTCTTTACAAGGTTCGTCAGCACTTCTACAAAATCAAACCAATCAATATTTCGATCTGGCTTATCGTATCGCGCAAGGCATGATTGACGAAGAGATTAGTCTTAGTGAGGCGGGTCGTCTCGCAAAGCAAAGCACTGCAATCTTAGAAGAGCTCACTACGGGGATGAGTGAGTTTTCGTCGGCTCGTCAGTCAGAGTTTGAGAACGCAGTACAAGAGTTAGAATCAAATAACAAAACAGCTAACCAAATCATGAGTATTTCAGGTGCATTAGCCATGCTTGCAATGTGTATCTTTGGATGGTTCGTGGTGAAAGGAATACGCAAAGATTTAGCAAATATCAGTGACAAAATGCGCGATATTGCGGAAGGGGATGGTGATTTAACGGTTCGCTTACAACACGAGAAAAACGACGAACTAAAACCACTCGTTGAATCATTCAATAGTTTTGTTTCTCATCTACAA
This sequence comes from Vibrio sp. 10N.286.51.C3, assembly GCF_003050065.1. Classification (NCBI taxonomy): domain Bacteria; kingdom Pseudomonadati; phylum Pseudomonadota; class Gammaproteobacteria; order Vibrionales; family Vibrionaceae; genus Vibrio; species Vibrio sp. 10N.286.51.C3. Next base: position 199,028 of record NZ_PIGC01000006.1, read on the forward strand.
CAAAATGTAACGCATACAATCGAGAACGTCACTCAATTGGACACTATTTCTAGCGCTTTGGTGAGCTCTAGTCAGGTCACGAACGAACTTTCGACCAAACAACATCTTTCTATTGAAGAAGTATCTAGCTCATTAAATCAGTTGTTTGTTGCTGCTAGAGAGATTGCGACCAACGCGAATGATGCTTCGACTTCAGCTTCGAGTGCCAGTGAGCAGGCGACTCTAGGAGAGCAGCAGGTTAAAAGTACCATTTTAGCCGTGCAAGAACTGACGCACGATGTAGGTAATGCTTCACAAGTGGTTAAGCAGTTGAATGACAATACTCAAAGTGCCGGCTCTATCTTAGAGGCGATCAGCGCTATTGCTGAACAGACTAATTTACTCGCGCTTAATGCTGCAATTGAAGCGGCGCGCGCGGGTGAACAAGGTCGTGGCTTTGCTGTGGTTGCTGATGAAGTTAGAACGTTAGCATCAAGAACACAAACGTCGACACAAGAAATCCAATCTGTACTTTTACAGCTACAAGAACAAGCAAAAACAGCCTCTACAATCATTTCGGATAGTGTGACGAAAGCTGAAACCTGCGTAGAAAAGTCACTTGTTGCTGAAAATTCACTACAAAAAATCACTTCTGAGATCACTGAAATCAGTCAGCGAAACGAAAGTATTGCCGCTGCAACTGAAGAGCAGGAGCAAACCTCAACTCGTATAGAAACTTTTGTCGAAGAAATTAGAAAAATGGCAGAAGGTACAAGCAACAGTGTTAAACAAGTCGACGCAGTTGCCCAAAATATTCAAGAAGTTACTCGTAACATATCAACATTAACTGGCCATTTTAAGGTGAGTTAAGCCCCCTAGAATCATTCCTTCTCTCTTTCTGGCTATGCCTCAAGGAGGGCGGGAGTATGCCCAAAATTTGGGTTAATTACATAAAAACAAGAAACAACATAACAAATTGGAGTTAGTTATGAAGAAGACAGTGGTTGCTGCCCTAGTAAGTATGGCGTTTGGAGCAAATGCTGCAAATATGGATAACCTTCGTATTAGTGGATTTGGTTCTGTAGGTATCGGTAAGTCAGATAACGCAATCGGTTATGCTGGCTACACGGACGAAAAATTGGATTGGGAGCAAGAAACACTAGCGGGCTTGCAGTTTGATTTTCAAGTTAACGAGCGAGCGAAGTTTGTGACCCAAATTGTTGCAAACAGTCGTTATGACTATGAACCAAAAATTGAAATGGCTTACGCCTCTTATGATTTTGATTCATTTACCGCTCGTGCAGGTAAGCTGCGTTTACCTCTGTTTTTCTACTCTGACTACACCGATCTTGGTTACGCATATCCTATGATCAGACCCTCTCAAGAATTGTATGAAAACATTGTTTTGAAGGGTTACACGGGTGCTGATTTATTGATTCCAATTGAGCTTGAAGACTCAAGCATTCTTCTTCAGCCAGTAGTGGGTATTGGCACTATTGATGAAGATGACTCAATTGTGGGTGAAGTGAAACTGGATAAATTATTCGGTATCAGTGCTAACTGGAACGTAGATGACTTTACCTTCCGTGGTTCATATTTTGTTGCTGAATCTAACCCATCTTGTGATTTCCAAAGTTCACAAGATCCGTACTGTCAGCTAGGCGCATTGCTAGATGGCCAAGATGGCCAGTTTATCTCACTTGGTGCTCAATATGACAATGGTGATCTTTTGGTTAACGTAGAAGCTGCAGACGTCCAATTGGAAGGGCAGTTTTACGACTATCAATCGGTGTCTGGCTTGGTCGGCTATCGAGTCAATGAATTTACACCTTACGTTTCTGTTGGTTGGGTTGAAACTACTGATAACGAAGTTCGTGAAAATATGACAAGCACAGCCATCAAAGAGTCGATGAATTACGAGCGCCTTTCTTACTCTGTCGGTAGCCGCTGGGATTTTGCCAAGAATATGTCTTTGAAAGCAGATGTCACTTATGTGGATTACCGAGATACAAGCGGTGGCTTCCAAAGTAATGTTGAGACAACGGTGGATCCAAGAGTTGCGACTGGTAACTACCTTGAAGACAGCTCTATTGTTTATTCAGCACGTCTTGATTTCGTATTCTAAGGAGGCAACATGAAAAGTTTACTGACAGCAATAACTATAGCGGTTCTTTCATTTAATGCCTCTGCAGGAATGGTCGTTATTGGTAACAATGCAGGTGTTGATTCATTATCAAAATCTGATGTTAAAAAACTCTTTATGGGTAAAAAGAGCAAACTATCAAATGGAACGAAAGCACAAATTGTCGAACTGGCTGATGGTTCTGAGGGGCGACTCGCCTTTCACGAGGTAGCGACAGGGCGCAGTGAATCACAGCTTCAATCAGCTTGGTCACGACTGGTCTTTACAGGTAAAGCCGAAGCTCCTATTCAGGTCGCTGACTATAGTGCCGCAATTACAACGGTAGCTTCTAAAACTAACGCTATCGGATATGTTGATGAAACGGCAGTGACAGGTGACGTGAAGGTTCTCTTTAAATACTGATCCGTTGTTACTTATTCATCATAAAAAAGCCCAAGATTACGTGAGTACCTTGGGCTTTGATTTGAATGACGATTGAATTCTAGGTTAGAAAACGAAACTCAACATGATGGTGTAAAGAACAGCGTCTTTATCATCAAAGCCTGTCTGGGCGTTAAAATCTTCAACAAAGGCACCATTTGTTTTACGAGCTTCAAAGTACTGCACCTCACCATTGATGGACACGTTAGGTAACACGTCGTAATCAACACCAATTAAATAGCTGTTACCTGTTAGATGTTCATTAGAGTCAAACTCTGCTCCGTAAACGACGTATGGAGTGAATAAATCTAGTCTATAGCCCAAACTAGCGTATATCGAGGACGAGAAGTCACTGATTTGTCCTTCACTTGCAAGCACCGCTTGACCTAATTCATACTCAGTACCTAACGACCAAAGTTGAATGTGTTGGTTGTCTTGTTTGCTACTGAATGGAGCTGTTATCGAAGTTCCAGGGATTGTAATCGTGCCAGAAACGGTTTGATCAAAATTGGAGTCGAGGAATGATAAGTTCCAACGATAGTTTTCACCGCTCAATTGAAGATTGGCACCGAACATTCGGTTGGTTTCAAATTCCAGCTCTGTACTCGAATTAAAGTCGACTTTGTTTTTGTCTTTTACACCGAAGAAAGGTGAGAGCAATAGCGTTGCTTCATCACTGACATCATGAGTCCAGCTCACTTTTATGCCGTTGAAAGCTGTGATTCCGAGAACGCTGTTATACACCTCTGTCGGTGGCCTTGCTGTCATATAGGCTTGGCCTACATAGTAGTACTCAGAGGCAAGGAATAGTGGCAGTCGCAATCGACCAACGCTTACATCAAAGTCATTAAATTCATAGCCTAAATAAGCCCACTCTAGCTGCGGTTCACTCCAGTCATATTGGGGTGGCTTGACAACTTGCACGGAAGCTTTGAATGAGTTGTAGAAGTAATCGAGTTGAACACCAAATGTGGTATCGCAGTCGTAACAGCTCTCATCAGTAAAACCGCGGTTGATGATCAATGGATTATCGTTATCCGATGTTGCCCAAGATGTTGAACCAAAACCACTTAAAGATAAATTATCGGTAAGTTCAATAATGGCAAAGGCCGGAGAGGCAATCGAAGCACATAGCACTAGCGTAATTATTTTTTTCATATTATTTCTCCGAACTTATAACGTAGAGAATGTTGGCATTTTGAGGAACCGAAGAGAGTGGGGAGTAACCAATACGGTTTGGTTTGTCGTCTAGCCAGTCGACTAAACTGTCGGTTGAAGCCGTTTTGATTTCTCTTGGATAACGAGCTTTTCCTGAAAAAGATAAGCCAGCCCAGTGTGCGTTCATTTGAGCGGCGTTCTTCCCAAGTAGAAGCTGATAAAATGCCTCTCTTTCGGCGCTGTTTTCAGGCCAATCAGAGAGTTCTACACGCTTGCCGTTGAGACGTTTGGTTTTACCTCGATATAGCTTTCTCGCTTTGTTGATTGATATCTCTTCAAACCCTGAGTCTAAAGAGAATATGGCGTATTCTTCTGCAGCATGAGCGGGGCTGAGAAGAAGTAAGCTTCCAAACAACCCTACCACTGCTGGTAACAGCGCTCTGCTCGAGAGCGTTTTAATTGTTTTGATCCAATTCATTGGTTTCTCCTAACAAGTCGCACTTTCTATTTGGTGGAATAGTTTTTCTTTTCTTACGGGCTTCGCTACGTACCCATCCATTCCGGAATCAAAGCACTTTTGAATATCATCATCGATAACACTGGCGGTTAACGCGATAATAGGAGTCTTGCTTAAGCCTAGGTTTTTCTCGTGTTCTCGAATCTCCTTAGTGGCGGTGAAGCCATCCATCACCGGCATCATGCAGTCCATTAAAATAATGTCGAAACTGCTGTCATTCTGATACATATCAACGGCGATTTGCCCGTTGTCTGCAATTTCAAAGGCGTAACCGGCCTTTTTGAGCATGACTGAAGCAACTTTCTGGTTTACGCGATTGTCTTCAACCAGAAGGATCTTCTCAGATTTGCTTGGCACAAAGTTAGGCTCAGCTTGCTCTGGTAATGTTTTCTTGGCTGTTTGTGCACTATGAATAGGAGTAACGGTTGAACTTGTTGATGCTGCTGGCGCGTTATGTGTAACTGGCAGTGGCATTGCTTCTACAGCCGCAAGCACTTTCTCCTTCAACATCTCGAACTTGAATGGTTTTGGTACATAATCATCCATACCCACGTCGAAACACTTTTGAATATCGTCATCAATCACACTGGCGGTGAGGGCGATAATAGGGATGCGGCGCGTGGCGCCAGTTTCTTTTTCAATTCGTCGGATGTTGCTTGTTGCGTTGAAGCCATCCATTACTGGCATCATGCAATCCATGAGTATCGCAGCGTAATGAGGGTTGGCGGTGAACATGTCGATGGCCTCTTGACCATTATTCGCAAACTCGAATTCAAAACCACTTTTACCGACGTGGAGTCCAGCAATTTTTTGGTTGATCTTGTTGTCTTCGACGATGAGGATTTTGTGTTGGATGGTCGTAGTTTGTTGGTTGGCTTCTGACAATTCAGCTAAACCTTGCGTATCACAGAGCTCAACCGCTTTAATCAAACGTAATCCAAGTAGGGGCTGCGATACCTGAGCAGTAACGCTATTACCGATGTCAGCTGGCTCACTTAAGAAAGAACGAATCAAACAGATAGTGATGCCGTTTTGGTGCAGCTTATCTAAATCAGTGGTGTAGTCATTGGCTTGGAACTCGTCATCTTCAGCAAAAATTACGGTGATTGGTTTATTGTGTTTTTGAGTTACGAGCTGTTGTGTGATCGTAGCTGTGTTACTCACTTGCTGAGTAACCTTCAAGCCGTAAAGGTTAAGATCCCATTCTATGCGTTTAGAGAGCATGTTCTCGTTACCTAGAACATATATGTCAGCTGTTGCTGTGCTTGGTTTCGGTAGCATAATATCGACGGGTAATTCTAAGTCGAAGTAGAAACAGCTGCCTTCGCCCTTGACGGAGTCGAGCTGAATCTGGCCACCCATCAGTTCAACCAACTGTGTGCTAATGGCTAGGCCAAGACCAGTACCTCCGAATTGACGTGTGGTTGAATCATCTTCTTGAGCAAAGGGTTCGAATATTTGTTTCTGTTGTTGTTTGTCGATCCCAATACCGGTGTCTCGTACAGCAAATCTAAGGGTGACACTATTTTCTGACTTGTCGAGTGTTTGAATTGATAGGGTGACACCGCCTTCTGCAGTAAACTTCACCGCATTAGACATGAAGTTCATTAGGACCTGTCTTAAGCGGTGATCGTCAATCATCACACGAGCAGGTGTGTCAGGGCTGATATCAACGTTGACTGAAATTTTTTGTTCTTTCGCTTTTGGCGCCACAATAGAGGCGATGTCGTATATCGATTCTCTAACGGATGCTGAGTGTGGACTGATCATTAGCATGCCAGATTCAATCTTAGAGAAGTCCAAGATGTCGTTGATTAGGCTCAGTAGCAGTTGGGACGAGGTCTCAATCGTATCAACATAATCGCGTTGGGTCGGTGTGAGAGGGGTGTCTGCAAGAATCTCAGAAATACCAATAACGCCATTGAGTGGGGTACGAATTTCATGAGACATATTAGCTAAGAAGCTACTTTTCGCTTTGCTGGCCTGTATTGCGTGATCTTTCGCTTGTTCGGCGTCCTCTTTGGCTCTCTCAGCGTCTTCTTTGGCTAGTGTTAGTTTCTCTTTAGCGAGCTCTCGCTCGATGGTCAATCGCTTAACTTGTTGAGCAAATAGGCTGAGCTCATCTTTACCCTGAATTAGTTTGTCTAAAGAAGGGCGCTGTTCAGCGTTTTCGCTTTTTAAGAAAGCCAACACCAAATTGAGGTTGTTGGTTACTTGTCTCGCTAAACTTAAGGTTAGCCCCATGACCATGGCTGCGAGCAGGGCAACGATGGAGATAAACAGTGTTCGTTGCACTTGCGCATCTGAGATCGCTTGCTCAACTTCTTGTTGGAACTCTTGCTTGATAACATTACCGAGGCTTTGTAATAAGCTGAGTCGAGCACTCATCGCCTCTAACCCAACAGAAACCTCTTGGGGTGTCAGTTGGCTAATGGCGTTTAGATCAAGCAGTGCGTTTCTGATCTCTTGGCTCTGAGCAAACACGTCGTTTCTAAATACCTCAACCATCAATGACACTTGATGTTCGTTGGCGTTCAATGACACAAAGCGTTCTAGGAACAGTTGTTGTCTTTCACTCAGAGTTTCGATCTGTTCAGCGAGTTCTGGATCGTATTCTTGGCTAGTTTGGAATATCTCAATCAGTGAAGTGCCCAGTTTGAACTCTTCGTTCGACCAGAACATCAACCATTCGAGTTGTTGTAATGCGGTGAGGTGTTGTTGAATTTCGCGCTTGGTATTTTCGAATGGGACTTTTTCTATCTCAAGCAACAGTTGCTTGTATAAATCACTCTGCCATTCAAGAGCGTCCAACTTATCGTAAGTGTCAGTCGCTTCCATCGTGGATAGGGTCGCTTCACTGAAGTCAGCCACCAGTTGATTCATATCATCCGAAGCGTCTAAAAAAATGATGGGTGACAGCGTTTTTAATTCTGCCTTTACTTGATTGCTTTGTGTCGCGAATTCTTCAGGGCTCGAAGCCAGAGTACTCCGATATAAGATCGAAATATCTTGCAAATACACAGATAACTGATTGGTTCGTTCAAAATCTGTTAACTGAGTCGTTAAAATATACGCTTGTCTGCCTGCTAGAAAGAGCAGTAGTGAAATGGGAAGTAGAACTAAGCCAAAGAGTTTATGTTTGACTGAAAGGTTATTCCAGACCGTAATCGCCATATAAGGATCCATCCAACTGTTTTTATATAAAAACAGTAGAATAAAAATGCGGATATGGAAACCTTGAAACGGTAAATTTAATGGAAGTGTGGGAGGGGTATAAGTTCTTGTGATTCCACAGCTTATTTTGAAATATCTTCTCTTACTAGCAACTTATAGCGATTGTTAGTCGGTTTAATTTTTATGCTTATTGATGAATAGCTTATAAAGCGAGTTAATGAGGGCGCTTTTTATCGAGACTTAGTTCAAACAGAAGTTGCTCTAACACGGTTTTTGCTGAGGGCTCTAACGCCCAAACCCCTAGCATTCTGTTTAGCGCGGCGCGATACACTCTGTTTTTGAGTAGGAAAGCGAGCGTACTCGTATCGTTGTTCAAAACATGTGTTTGTATGACGGTTAGCTCAGCTTTGTTCTCGATATCGACTTTCTGAAGGTTGAAAGCGGGTAGAAAGGCACACTCATACCAAACCTCAACGATCTCTCGAAGTTCGATCTCCTCTTCAGGCACATCGCAGCCCTGAAGTTGATGGTTTTCAGGAATTGCGGATAAGTAAGCGACATCAAGCTTGTCTGCAACGAATGTGTACATTTGCTTCCTTGTTACATGTGATTTCAGATCGAATCATCTCTCTCACTTATGTTTTTGTCAATTACATCCATTTATTGAACGAGTAATCTGTGAGTAAGCATCGTCGTGTTTAACTTAAACTGTTTAAGTATTTGTCTGTTAAGCCAAAATATTTCAAGTTGCCATCAGGTTCTAGAACCAAACTCATATTGGAAGTAGCGATCAAACCGGGATCATTGGTTGAAAAAATGACTGTTTTATTCAGCAGCTTATCGCTGAACAGGCGGTTAAAATACTGCGCGTTTTCATTTTCAGCCCCGTTGAACGGTTCATCAATGATTATAAGAGATTGTTCACAGTTACCTAAACCAAGCGCCAAACGCAGCTTTTGTTGAATGCCATTGGGAAGACCTTTGCACTTATCGACACTCAATTGAGTCGCCAAGCCTTCTGGCAGCCATTCGTCTAGCTCGAAGAAGCTCACCATCTCCTGCATTTTCTCTGTCGGAATCAATCCATTGTGTAAAATGAAATTGGTCTCCAAAGAACCTTCGAAAATGTGCAAATTGAAAGGGATGTAGTTAATCGACGTTCGATAGCGATAGCTGTTGAATTGCTTAATGTTATAGCCATCGACAGACACCGCGCCCTGATAACGATCTTCTAAGCCAGCCATGATTGAAATCAGCGTGGTCTTTCCGCTGCCTGTCGGTCCACATATAACGACTTTTGCACTGGGCGGTATCTTGAAGCCAAGGTTGGTTAACCCTGTTGCTGCTCCTGTATAACGGTGACTCACACCACTGCCCACAATAGTGCCTTGGAATAAGCGAATAGGCGGGCTCTTCTCTAAGGTCAATTTATCGTCATTCATCGACATCAAGTTGTTGATCTGTGCCGACGAAGCCTTGATGGATTGAAATTTAGAAATTGAGTTATAGATGCCCATTATCGGGCCTAGTGCTTTCCAAACGAGAATAACGGTTGCAAGCATCGCACCCGCATCAGAAGTGCCTTCCATTACTCCGATTACTGCGGTCACGATACTTGCCGTACCAATCACCTGAATCAAACTACCGCCAGCCGCCTGAATTTTACTGTTGGTTACAGCAACGTTCTCGGCATCACTGGTGCTTTGCATATGGGAGGCACTAAAGCGAGATTGAACCACACGCAGTAAAGGCAAACCCTGAATGGTTTTAATACCACGAAGGATTTCATTCCATTGATAAGAGACCATCGCATTGGCGCGAGAGCTTTTGGATGTGGCTTGAGAATAGATATAGCGTGAGTATACACAGAACACCAACATCAAGATTAAGCCGCCCATCACCACAAGCGCTGCCGTGCCAGACATTAGGGCAATCGCGATGATAAAAACAATCACAAACGGCATATCAAAGTAGCTGAGGGTTGATTCTGCGGTTACTAAGCGACGGAAGGTATCGATATCTTTCAATCGCGCCAGTTGAGATGAAACCCCTGCAGTTGATGTCATTGCGTAAGGTAGCCAAAGCAGTTTCGATATTACGGCTTGAGATATGTGAACCGCGAGATCTTTACCGGAGGTAGCAATGATGTTGACTCGCATCTTTTTAAAAAAGTATTCCGAAAAACCCACAATAATGGCAAATAAGGTCAACCAATAGAGTGTCGCTTGAGAACTCGAAGTAAGCGCGAAGTTATACACACTCATGATAAAGAATGGCTGTAATGCGCCCAGAATACTGATCACGAAGCTAAGAATGATCAGGCTTTTAAGTTCATTGTTATAACGATAGAAAGCGTACTTTATCCAATTGCTTCTGTCCTGAGATTCCGGTGGTGGTTCACGAAACAGGCGAGAATATTCACTAATTGCAATCAACAAACAGGGCTTCTTACACATTGGATATTCAATGGTGTTGTTGTTCGTGTAATCAAACAACATCAGCTTTCCATCTTTGGTACCCAAGAAGATGGCGCTCAGATTTTCTATCTCAATAAAGCATGGGTGAGGGTACTTATCGATATTCTCTAGCGTTTTTAACTGGGTGACATCACACCGGTATCCAAGACGTTCTATGGTTGCAGTAAAGCTGTCGCTGTCTTTTGGCTTGGGAATAAAGGCGTCACTGAGTATAGAGGGCGTACCTTCCCATTCAAGAGCAATCAAGGTATAAGCCAAGCCGCGAATCAGAGGTGAATGACTGTAACGCTCGTCATAACCGCTTGCTTCAAAATCCGAAACACGTTGAGAGACGTTGTTGAAGTCCACAAGGATACTCATTGGTTACCTCCCGTAAGCTTGACACGTTTGAGGCGGTGGTTAAGTTTGTCCATCTTATTGCTGGCGATGATTAAGATTTTGTCATTGGCACGATAGGCGGTACTGGTCAGCACGACGCGCGCAAATTCCTCATCAAAGACACAATCTATATCGTCGAATATCAATACACGTTTACTGGCGAGCAGGGCTCTGACTAATAACAGAGCATATCCAACTTGGCGAGAGAATGGATTGCGCATGTGCCCTTTGAGTTCCGTATAAAAACCAGCAGGAAGTCCGTCAATTTGCGCCTTGATGTTCATGGTTTCGCATAAGGCGAAAGCGGTGTTATTCAAGCTTGGACGGAAACACGTTAGGTTATCAATAATGGTCCCTTCCACGAATGAGCTTGTTTTATCGACCATCAGCACGCTGTTACGCCAAACGTTGTAGTTTACGTCACTCAGAGGCGTGTCATTAATCATGATGTCCAGTTTGTTATCATTGTTCTGACGTGTAATACAGTTAGCAAGGTGGGTCTTACCGGAGCCACTTTCCCCGGTAAGCAAATAGGTTTGTCCGAGTTCAAATTCGATACGCTGCTTTTCAGAATATTTAACAGAAATACGTTCTACTTCGGTCGTCTCATGTTGATGTTCAACCGACGCGGCCAGTTCAAGAAGCTCGGCGATGCGCTGTATATGGAGTTTGTTTAGTTCCCAACGGCTCGCGGTACGCATCACTTGTTGGTATGGCGCGAAGTAACGGTTGGTCAGCATGATTATCGCGGCCATAATGCCTTGGCTTGACTCCATATTGATCACGGCTGTTGCCAATACCACAACAACACAAGCAATTGATAGTTGTTGGATGAGCGCTAAGATCAAGCCAAAATTCGATTCAATCTGTTCGTATTTGATGTTTTCAACTTCACGTTCCTCGACCATTTGTGTCATCAGGCTTTCAACGCGGTATTCCATGTTTCGCGCTTTGATGTCCAGCGGGCTTGAAATAATTTCAATGATTTTGGACGTCGTTAAGCCCTCTATATCGGACTTGTTCTGTAAGCTGCCAATCTTTTGTTTAGAAAGGCTCCAAGCGAAAATAGCTAAAATGAGCGAGGCAATCAGAAGCGTCACGCCAGCCCATATGTTGATTAGACCAATAATAAGGATGGTTATTACGCTGACGGCAAGGTTTATCAGAGCTCGAACCGATTCGCCACCAAAGAAGGTTTTCAGTTCAGGAATGGTTGAGATTCGTTCGAGGTATTCGCCCGGTTCTAAGCGGCGAAATTTAGAGATCTCAGCCAAACAGATGGATTGGAATACCTTGTTGGTTAAGTTGGTCTCAAACTGCCTCATGATGACGGAAGATATCTTCTCTTCCTGATTTTTCAGGTGGTAGTCGAGGAAGATAGAAATCAGGATAATCGCGAACAGCAAGAACAAGGTATCTTGTGCTTGGTTGGGTAATACTCGGTCGAAAATGATTAGAATGGAGAAGGGCAGTACCAAGCCAAATAGAGTGGAAATTATTGTAGAGAAAGTCAGATAACACTTATCTGCCATATTGATCTTTTGAGAAAACTGCTCAGTTTGCATTACGACCTCCTGTTTTCAACGACTCAGTTGAGAGAAGGTGTTTAGGTACTAATTCTTGATTGTTTCGTCCTTCGATATCACTCATCAATTGCATGATGCTTTCGATAGATTGAATCGAGAGTACGCCTTTTGTTTGTTCAAGCTTAATGGTTTCGATGATGTAGTCGTATCGTGCGCTTTCATAATCTCTTAAGGCGCTGAAAAGCTTACTTTCTGCGGCCAATAAATCGGTGATCGTACGGGTGCCTAACTGGTATGCCCTTTGAATACCTTTATAAGAGGCATAGTTGGCGCGAATGATGTTCTCGTAACTGCTTATAGATTGCGAAAAATCGTTAATGTTGAGCACTGAGGTGTTCACGCTGTTGCGCGTGGTGTAAAGCGAGTCTTGATAAAGCAGCTCGGTACGTTCAATCGCCGTCGAGGATTTTTGATATCCGTAGTAATCAGAGCCACCAGACAAGATAGGCAAGGCTAGGTTCAAGCCAACGCTGGTTGAGTTGCTTTCGCCTGTTGCTGTGATGTCGGTTTTATCGTAGTTATTGGCGTCATCGTGACGATAACTGGCTGAAAGCGACACGGTAGGTAAGAAGTTTGTACCGCTCTCTTTTAAGCTTCTACGGCTTCTCTCGACGTTTTTCTTCGCCACTAACAAGTCGTTGTTGAGCTTTAATGCTTGATCCATGATTGAGTGTTGTTCGCTTTCGTTTATCTCTTTTAATGGGACACTTTCGTATATATCTTGTGATGGAGTGATAGGGTACTGAATCTGAATGGATAGTCCGTTGAGAATGACACGGCGATCTTTCTGCAAGGTTCTTAATCGATTCGACACGCCTTCTTTTTGAGCGATAACTTCGTACAGTTCACTTGCGGCTGTGTTCCCCAATTCTACGTTACGTCGCATCTGATGTTCACGTGTTTCAGACGACTTAAGCTCAACCTTGGTCGCTTTAATCTGTGCATTGTTTTTCAAATACTCAAAGTATTGAGAGCCGATTTCTGAGATGGTGCTTTGGGTTTTGTTCTCGTGTTTAATTTCTTCAATATCGAAGTCGAGCTTAGCTGTTCCATATTTGAAAATATCGCCCAGATTGAAGATCGACTGGGAAAGAGAAAGGCTGTAGCTGGTTGAGTTATAGCTAGAGGTTTCATCTGGTACGCTCGATAACAAGGTCTCATTCTCGTTCCATGTGGTATCTGCTGCGCCATTGAGTGAAGGTAGAAATTTAGAACGACTGATACCTATGTTGTACTCGTTTTCTTCGACACCTTTATCACTGGCGCGAAGGGATAGGCTGTTTTGCAGGCCGAGTTCGACCGCCTCAAGCAGGGTTGTCCCCGATGCTGAAGGTGTCGTGATTAATGTAAGTGCAGCTATGATGCTGCTAGTTAAGTTTCTGTACCGCCACATACTTGTTGATCACCTTGATGATTTGGTCGCTTTTATAAGGTTTGCTGATCACGTAATCCATTCCGGCCTCAATACAAGCCTGGTGTTCGTTACTGCTGGTCAATGCGGTTGCACCTATGATGGTACAAGGGTTTTTCTCGTTTTGTTGTTCAAATTGTCGAATACGTTTTGTCGCCTCAATGCCGCCCATCCCTGGCATGATGCAGTCCATAAAAATGATGTCTGAGCGTTTATTCATGAAGTGTTTCACTGCGTCAGCGCCATCGCCAACCATGTCTGGTTCATATTCTTGTTTGGTAAGAATCCGTTTAAGTAAAATCTGCTGAACTCGGTCATCCTCTACGATAAGGAATGAGCTGTTTTCCATCTGCTCTTCCGATGCTTCTGCTTCCATAATGGTGAGTAAGTTAGGAATAAACTCATAGGGGATGGCTGGTGAGTTGATGATCTTGTCGACGAAGCTATGACATTCTTGTGCTTGCTGAGTACTGGTTACTGACAACAGTAACTTGGTATTTGGATGATTCTTTAGCTGAGATTTCACCGTCTTACTCAACGACGGCAGCTTGTTGGGTTCAAAGGTATCGGTGAGCATAATCGCGTCGTAATCACCGAATGTTTTCGCCGCTGAGAAAAGCTCATTTGCAGTGCGAATCTCGGTGATGTCTAGCCCCAAGTTGCTGAGCATCTTCTTCATCACATCAATACGGATTTGAGTATTGGCACACAACAGCAAACGCTTGCCATCAAAGCGAGTCTTCTCTGTGTGGAAATTCTTAGCCTTGAGATCAAGTTCGATCTGAAAACGTTCCTGAGCCCCGGATTGGAACCAGTGACTCTCGTAATATCTGTAATCTTTCAAAACGCTTTTAGCCAAGTCATCTGTGTTCGCAGTATGGTCTTTGTGAGCGCTCCAATGGAGTTTATTTAGCTTAGCTACAGAGACATCCAACGTTGAAAGGAAATTCAGGTTGATGGTGACACGGGTATTTTCCATATCAGAAGCCGCGCCAAACTCTATTGTCACGAATAACTTCTTGTTTGATTTAAGTTGGATGGCATTAGAAAGCTGCAGGAACAATATCCAGAACAAGCTGGTGGATTGGCCTGCAACACGGTTCGGCAAGTTGTCAGAGATAAAGCAGTCAAGTTGACCTTCGTTCCTCTGAACTTTGGCGCTGATATGAATCATCAATTCAGACAACACGTTCAGTAGAGAGAACTCCTTCGACTTACTTTCCGTACCCTGTGAAATCAAACGGTTATAGTTTTCTGCTAACTCAGATAAGGTACTACACGCAGAGGTAATATCCTTCGCCATCAATACGCCGTTTTCATCGGTTTCTTGCACCAGATATTGGACACCACCGTTGATGGTGTTGGTGATTCCGCGAATCTCATAGCCGATTAGCGCATACAGCTGTTTGTAGAGATCGTTATTGCGCTTTTGGTCTTCCAATTTACTGAAGATCAGTTTGAGATGAGAGTAGATCTGACGCTGCTTAGGGTTAATGCTCACTTCGTTAAGAAGCTCTTCAAGCCGTTGTAAATCGAGCTGCTTCAGCTCTTTGTATAGAGCGTCGAATTCATAGTCGATTTCGCGTTCGTTCGAGCTGGATTTCTTCAGTTTCAACATAGCAACTGAGTTGGATAGAATAGTAATCACAGCCAATATCACGACCACCATAAACAACCAGATAAAGAACTCGTTTTTCTTAGACATTAAGTCATTCGCATGGTTGTTAAACATGGTGCGATAGTTGTCATCCATCTGAAGGTAGTTATTGGTCAGTGAAAGGTACAAGCCTAATACGTCGTTACGTGTTTTAGGGCTATCAGAGAAACGATTAATCGCTAATTCCAGTTGCGTGTATTCAGTTGCTCCAACCAAGCTGAATTCGGTTTTGTTCAACGAGGCTAAAGAGCGAAATTCATCAATTTCACGCTTCAAGTTAACTAGATTGAATGCGTTAGTACCGCAAGTGTTGGTACTTAAGCAGAGCTGCAGAGTTTGAATATCTTGTTCTATGGTCTGATTAAGTTTCTGGGCTTGTATGAGCAGTGGGGCACTTTGCACTTGTGCGACTGAGTCTACTTTTGACCAAGAAAAGTATAAATAGAAAGCGAGTGCAGCCAAGACCATGCTAAATAGTATGCTTAGGCGTACAGCGGGTACGGAAATATTGTACGAAGGTTTTCTGCTCATTGATTACCTCTCATCGAAAGCATCCTCGATGGCTGACATCACAGGTTTCGCAGCGTATTCGATCACGCGACGCGAGCCTGTTTTTACATCGGCGGTAAATTCCATGTAAGGTGATAACTTGTACTGAGTGCCTCCTCGTTCAAGAAAGTTTCGGTCAATTTCAATCTCTGCTAAATAGAACTCAGCGTCTTCCTCTTCGTATGATGAACGGCTGATTGAGGCGATGGTTCCTTCAACAAAACCGTATTTTGCAAAGTTATAGGTGTCCATTTTTACTTTTACCGCCTGACCAATTTCAACGAAGCCCATGTCTTTACGTGGAATTTTCGCTTCACCGTGAAGGGAGTTATTGATGGGTGCAATATCGGCGATACTTTCACCTGGCGGAATCACTGCGGAACGGAAGTTGAAGTGAAGTTTGTCGACTACGCCATCCACTGGAGAGTAGACGATTAGGCGATCAACCTTGTCGGAATGCTGTGGTTGTAAGATTCGCTTCAACTTGAGGTCTTTATTCGCTTGAATGATTTGCGCTTGATACTCAGAGTTTCGGTTCTCAACCAAGTCACGGTGTTGCTTTTCCAATTTGTCGAGTTGGAAACGCTCATTCATCACAGACTCGTCAAGGTTCTCAATCTCACGAACCATATTCGACTCTTGTACTTTCATGTTAAGAACGTCGACATAAGACGCCATCTCTTCTTTATAGAGGGTGTTTTTGATGTTGAGTTGCTTACGAATCAGAGATAGTTGATTTTCTGAGCTTTTGCGACGCTTTAACATTGAACTAATTAACGAGTTCTTGTGCTTAATATCGTGAGTGATGAGTTCTTCATTTGAACGGTTTTTAGAGAACTCTTGCCTCCACGTATTCATGTTGACCTGAACTTGTTCAGGGTATTTTTCAATGAAAGCATCGAAGTTAGGCTCTATCATGTCGCGTAAGCTTTCATAACGAATCTTGTCGAGCTCTATCTGAATAATTTCAGTATTCACGGTATCAAGTTGAGTGTTGCGGTCGAGTGAGCGTATTCGAGCGATAGGTTGGCCCTCATAAACGACTTCACCTTTTCTGACTAACAATTCTTCTAATATCCCGCCCTCCAGATGTTGAACCTTCTCAACATCCGATTCCAATAGCAGTTCGCCACGTACAGAAACAACAATGTCGATACGTGCTTGTGACGCCACTGCGATAGCGACCAAAGCGAGTAAGAATATAATGAGTAACGTTTTGTGAACGCTGGTCATGGCACTAGCAAGCACAATAGTGTCATCAGCTGTGACCTTAGAAGCCTCGTTATTGGAAACAAGTGCTTTTCTGAGGTGATGTTCTATTTGGTTATTGCTCATGACTGACCTCGGTTACTTGCCATCTATTACTTGCTTAATATCCAACAAGTGGTTGATTTGGCGATTGACGTTGTGCAATTCAGTTTTTACATCCTCTATTAGATCTTCCGGCGCAGGGAACTCGTGTCTACTCAAGTGTTCCAATTTGGCCATTTTGGGCGGAAGGTCTTGGTCGCAAAGCAACGTTAAGATGGTCTTCAACTTTTTTGAGTAACTGTTGAGTTCATCAAAACGATTACCGTTATGAAGCGCTTCTATATTTAGGGCTGCGTCAGAAAAGTCGTTGTAAAAGTCGCCTAATAGCAATTGCAGCCCTTTGTGGTTGTTGTCGATCGAGCGCAACAAATTCGTCATGTCTATCATCGCTCCACTGCCTTAATTGCTTTAATCACAATAACTAAGGATCTTTAAACGCAGTTTTCAAATTTTTTTTGATTCTTTCTCTTTAAAAAGAAGCTATGAAAAATGTTGTATAAAAAATTGGTTTTTCAAAATGATGTCCTTTAATGCCTCTATAAATACGATCAGTTAGCTAGTAGCAACGGAGGCTGTAATGGCAGGCGAAAATAACCAAAACAACCAAAATGAAGATCTAAATGACGCGGTAGAACAAACGGATACGAACGACGCGGGTACGCCCTCCCAACAGCAGAATCAACAAAATCAACAAAATACGATTGCGTCGACAATAGCGACGGGTGCTGAAAATACGGATGCGGCAGACGAAGTTAACCAGGCTTTAGACGACAATCCGAGTGGTGCAGGTAATGCTGAAGATGCCTCGGCTTCTGGTGCGGGTGTGCAAGAAGATACGCAAGAAAGTGGTAGTGATTCAGACGCAGCACAATCCAATGTAGTTGGTGGGGCCGCTTCTGAAGCTGGCTCGGATAACGCTGCTGGTAGTGGTGGCGGACCTGGAGCGGGCGCACAAGCTGTAGGCGGTGATAACGCAGAGGCTGCGACAGGTGGCGCAGACGCAGAAGGTAATGAAGAACAAGGCCAAGCTGCGCGTACTTCAGCAGCGCCGAGTGCGACATCTTCAGAGTCAGGTGACCAACAAGTTGGTGATGACCTCGATTCACAGACCGTAGAAGAGACATTCGCAGTAGATGTTCAAGCTTCTGACGAAGAGACCATTAGTGAAGTAGAAGATGACTTTGATTCTGAGACAACAAGTGAAACGTTCAAAATCAAAGTGGAAAGTGAAAATGATGCGCCAGAAGCTGAACAAGATCTGGCTTACATCATGGATGAAGATGGATCCATAACATTTACCCAAGAACAATTACTCGAATACGCAAGTGATGTAGATGGGGACGAGCTTGTTGCTTCTAACGTTCAAGTTGGTGCTGATGCAACAGTTCAAGACAATGGTGATGGTACTTTCACCGTTGTTCCTTCAGCTGACTTTAATGGTGAACTTGACCTTACTTTCGACATCAGTGATGGCCAAGAAACGATCAGTAGCGCAATTGACTTAACGGTACGTCCGATTAATGACGCGCCTGTTCCTGAAGATAAAACGTTTGAAATTGAGGAAGATGGCACACTTGTTTTCACGGATGCAGACCTCCTAACGGGTGCAACCGATATTGAAGGTGATGATTTAACGGTTGAAGGCATCAGTTATGAAGGGACTGATGGGGTACTGACAGACCATGGTGACGGCTCATACAGCTTTGCGCCAAATGAAAACTTCAATGGCGATGTGAGCTTCAGCTTCGATGTGTCGGACGGCACCGATACGGTGTCTGCAAACATTGATGTTAGTGTGACTCCTGAGAACGATCCGCCAGTTGCGGGTTCAACGTCTTACACGGTGAATGAAGACAATTCGATTACCATTTCTGATGCACAATTGTTGGCAACGTCTTCAGATATCGAAGGCGATGTATCTATCGATAGTGTGACGTATTCAGGTAGTGACGGTGTATTGGAAATCAATGGTGATGGTACATACACTTTCTCGCCAAATGAAAACTTCAGCGGTGAAATTGCACTGGATGTGGTTGTTGCTGATGAAGATGGTGCGACCGATGC
The DNA here is from genome assembly GCF_003050065.1 of Vibrio sp. 10N.286.51.C3. Taxonomy (NCBI): domain Bacteria; kingdom Pseudomonadati; phylum Pseudomonadota; class Gammaproteobacteria; order Vibrionales; family Vibrionaceae; genus Vibrio; species Vibrio sp. 10N.286.51.C3. Next base: position 217,852 of record NZ_PIGC01000006.1, read on the forward strand.
GACGACCGCTGGTATCAATGTTCTTGAAGTGAACGATCCACCAGTTGCAGGCCCAACGTCTTACACGATTGATGAAGACTCAGTACTTACATTCAGTGAGTCACAAGTGCTACTTAACGCTTCTGATGTTGAAGGGAATGTTGAGCTTGTCGGTATTAGCTACGACGGCCCCGATGGTATCTTCTCAGTCAATAGCGACGGTACTTGTAGCTTTGCACCAAATGAGAACTTTAATGGCCAAGTTAAACTTGATGTGACCATTCGTGATGAAGATGGCGCTGAAGTTGATACGGTCATCAACGTTGACGTACTGCCAATCAACGATGTACCAGTATCGGGCGACTTGGCTTACAACGTTAACGAAGACGGCTCAATTACCTTGAGCCAAGAACAATTATTGTCTCAAGTATCTGACGTTGAGGGTGATGACCTAACGGCGAGCGACCTAACGGTTGATGGCAACGCTACAGTAACCGCTCATGATGATGGTAGCTTCACCCTTGTTCCAGATGCGAACTTTAATGGTGACGTTGATATCCAATTCAACATCACGGATGGTACTGACACGGTTCAAGCAACCGCCGATCTTACGGTTAATCCAGTTAATGACTTGCCGGTTCCTCAAGATCAACAATTCAGCATTGAAGAAGACGGTACGCTGCAATTTACAGATGCCGATCTACTTACCGGTGCCACCGATATTGATGGCGATGACCTAACTGTTGAAGGCGTTAGCTACACAGGTGGTGACGGTGTATTAACAGACCATGGTGATGGTACTTATACCTTTGCACCAAACGAAAACTTCAATGGTGATGTGAACTTCAGTTTCGATGTGTCTGATGGCACAGAAACAGTCAGCGCTAACATTGTTGTGAGTGTGACTCCTGAGAACGATCCGCCAGTTGCGGGTTCAACCTCATACATGGTCAATGAAGACAATGCCATCACAATTTCTGATGAACAGTTGTTAGCTAACTCTTCGGATATTGAAGGTGCCGTGTCGGTTGATACTGTGACTTACAGTGGCACTGATGGTGTGTTCCAAGATAACGGCGATGGCAGCTATACCTTCCTTCCTAATGAAAACTTCAGCGGTGATATCAGCCTTGATGTGATTGTTGCAGATGAAGAAGGTGCAATTGATGAAACCACAGCAGGTATTACCGTTCTTGAAGTGAACGATCCACCAGTTGCGGGTCCAACGTCGTACACCATTGACGAAGATTCGGTTCTGACGTTCAGTGAATCTCAGATTCTTGTGAATGCTTCGGATATCGAAGGCGATGTAGAACTTGTTGGCATTAACTATGATGGCTCTGACGGTATCTTCACTGTAAATGGTGATGGTACATGCAGTTTTGCACCCAACGAAAACTTCAATGGTCAGGTTCAACTGGGTGTGACCATTCAAGATGAAGATGGTGCAACGGTTGAAACACACATTAACGTTGATGTATTGCCAATCAATGATGCGCCAGTATCGGGCGATTTGGCTTACACCATCAATGAAGATAGTTCTATCACGTTAAGCCAAGAGCAATTGCTTGCAAGAGCCGATGATATCGATAGCGACAACTTAGAAGCTATCAACCTTTCGACCGATGAGAACGCGACCATCCAACAAAACGAGGATGGTAGCTACACCATTACACCAGACACTGATTACAACGGCGACCTAGACCTGAGCTTCGATATCATCGATAACGATGGTGGTGAGGTTCAAGTTGGTCTTGATATCACAGTGAACCCGTTGAATGACTTGCCACAAGCGCAAGATCAACAGTTCACGATTGAAGAAGACGGTACGTTACTCTTCACCGATGCTGATCTACTTGCAGGCGCGTCAGATATTGATGGTGATGAGCTGTCGATTGAAAACGTGCTCTACACGGGCGCTGATGGTGTTCTTAGTGATAATGGTGACGGCACTTACAGCTTTGCACCAAACGAGAACTTCAATGGTGATGTTCAATTCTCATTTGATGTTTCTGATGGCACGGGTTCAACAGCTGCCCATATTGATGTAAGTGTAACGCCGGAGAACGATCCACCTGTAGCGGGCTCGACAGCTTATACAGTTCAAGAAGATGGCCAAATCACAATCAGTGATGAACAGTTATTAGCGAACTCTTCAGATGTAGAGGGTGATGTTGCTCTATCGAGCGTTACTTACGCTGGTGACGATGGTTCGTTCGTTGATAACGGTAATGGCACCTACACCTTCACGCCAAATGAAAACTTCGACGGAGACATCTCACTAGACGTTGTCGTCGTTGACGAAGACGGTGCAACGGCGACAACGACAGCGGGAATTGATGTCATTGCTGTGAATGATGGGCCTGAAACGTCCGGTATTGAAGCCGAAGTCGATGAAGATAATTCAATCACGATTACTCAAGAACAGCTGCTTGCGAATGCTACTGACATTGAGGGTGATGAGTTAACGGCATCTAATCTTCAAACCAACGACCCTGACGTGACAATTGTTGCTAATGACGATGGTTCATTCACCATCACGCACACAGAAAACTTCAATGGCGAGTTGGAGTTCACATACAGCATCAGTGATGGTGACAATGAAGTTCTGACCACGCTCGACCTAACGGTTAATCCAGTTAATGATGCGCCAGAAGCGGGCGAAGAGATCTTCATCCAAGCGCAAGAAGATCAAACGGTTGGTGTGACGCTTCGTGAAGAACCTGCACTACGTTTAGACCAAGCGCCAGAAAACGGCATCATTGAAGCGAATGTTAATGGGGAATGGGTGGTGCTGGAAGTAGGGCAAGAAGTTCCTGCCGACACAGAAGTACGCTTTGTACCAAGTGAAGACGCTTTAGCTGAAGGCACGCATACCACACAAATTGGTACTTTCGACGATAACGCGAGCGTAGACGATTGGGGTACAGAAGTTGACCCTTACACTCGTGAGTTCTCAGATGGTGACTTAACGGTTACGGTTCAAAGTAACGATGATCCGCTTGGTGCGTGGAATGGTAATACGCACATTGGTCATGGTATCGGTGACACTGACCGTCAAGGCTTGAGTGGTGATGAAAAACTGACTATCTCGGTTGAAGGTCAAGACATCAATGAAATCAGCTTCCACCTAGATGGTTTGGGTGGCTGGTTCATGGAAGAGTCGCGCCACTTTACTGAAGTCGAAATTCGCGCCTTCAATGAAGACGGTGACATGATTGACTCGATGACTTACCACAAAGAAGATCGTGGTACGTTCGAGACTGACTACACACTAACGGTTGACCAACCAGTGTCTTACTTTGAACTGGGTACAGTGCAAGGTAATGGTACTTACGTTGTACAAAACATGACAGTGTCACAAACGTGTCATGATGAAGCTGTGTTTACATCGATTGGTGTCGACGGTTCAGAAATCACTGAAACGGTTGAATTGAACATCCATGCGGGTGATAACGAAATCGAACTAACGGCTGATCTGCCTAATATCACTATCGATACTGAAGGTTCAGCTCAGTTTGCTTCTGTTGTGATTACTGAAGAGCAGTTATTAGCTCAAGCATCAGACATCGATGGTGATGATCTTGATATTCAAAACCTAGAGCTGGTGGGTGAAAACTCAGAGCATGCAACACTAACAGATAATGGTGATGGCACTTGGACAGTAACACCGGATGAAAACTTTTACGGTGAAATTGAGCTAGGGTACCAAGTTAGCGATGGTGAGTTAACTGACGACAACATTATCAATATCAACTTCGAATCGGTGAATGATGCGCCAATCGTTTCTGGCCCAATTGTTCTATCGACAGATGAAGATCAAGGCATCACGTTCAGTGCTGATGACTTGTTGGCGAACACCACAGATATAGAGGGCGATACGCTGTCTATTTCTGACATCACTTATGGTGGTGATGACGGTGACTTAGTCGACAATGGCGATGGTACATTTACCTTTATGCCGAATGAGAACTTCAACGGCGAAATCGACATCGACTACAAGGTATTCGATGGCACCGATGAAGTAGCAACTCACCTAGACCTAACGGTTGTGCCTGTTAACGATGTTCCAGTTCCAGGTGAAGCGCTACACACCCAAATGCTCGAAAATGGCTCGATTTTCATTGAAGTGAAAGACCTTCTATCTGGCGCGACAGATGTTGATGGTGACATTCTCCATGTCGAAAACCTTCTACTTGCAGACCAAACGCAAGGTACGCTAACAGACAATGGCGACAACACCTTTACCTTTGAACCTGCTGAGAATTTCTATGGTGAAGTGAACCTGACCTTCGATATCAGTGATGGTCAAGCAAGCGCACCAAGTACTGCAAGAGTCGACGTTGAGATTGTCAACGAAGGCCCTGAAGTGAGCGGTCCGATTGAAGCGGCGGTTGATGAAGATGGCTCAATCACCATTACTCAAGAGGACTTGTTAGCGAACGCGACGGATGTCGATGGCGATAACCTAGAAGCCGTTAATCTTTCAACGAACGATCCAAATGCGGTTATCGTAGAAAACTCAGACGGTAGTTTCACTATCACACCAAGCGAAGATTTCTTTGGCGAGATTGAGTTTACTTACGATGTCACTGACGCGATTGAGACAGTCGCTGCTGATCTTAACCTAACCGTAAACCCAATCAACGATGCGCCAGATGTGCCGGACATGTCTTTCTCTACGGAAGATGGTCAAGCCATTACGATTACCGAAGCTGAGCTATTGGCACAAGCGACAGACGTTGAAGGTGATGAACTATCTGTGGTGAATGTGACTAGCGCGAGCGACACAGTCGAAGTTACGGATAATGGTGATGGAACATACACACTAACGCCAGAACAGGGCTTTTTCGGCAATGTTGATCTAGCGTTTGATGTGAGTGACGGCACCGATGTGGTGGCTGTAAACATCGACCTAAAAGTTGAATTCGTCAACGATGCACCAGAAGCAACGCCAATGGTGGCAGATGTCGATGAAGATGGTTCAATCCTCGTTACACAAGAAATGCTGTTGGAGAACGCGAGCGACCAAGATGGCGATGAGCTATTTGCGAGTGCTCTTGAAACCAACGATCCAAACGCAAGCATCGTAGACAATGGCGATGGCACTTACACGGTGACACCTTCGGAGAACTTCAACGGTGATATCGCATTCACTTATGAGGTGAGCGATGGTGAGTTAAGTACCTCTAATGACATGACATTGACCGTGAATTCGGTGAATGATATTCCAATTGTTGCTCCAGGTATGTACCACCTCGAAGAGGATGGCATCATCTTGTTCACTCAAGATGATCTATTGAGTGGTGCGATTGATATTGATGGTGACGACCTAAGCGTTACCAGCATTAACTACTCTGGTGATGAAGGCACAGTAACCGATAACGGTGATGGCACGTTCAGCTTCGTTCCTGAAGAACATTTTAGTGGTGATCTACAGTTCAGTTTTACAGTGACCGACGGCACAACTGAAGTAGAGCAAGACCTTAATATCCACATTGAAGCGGTAGCGGATGCGCCTGACTTAGTTATCACGGATGGCGATGGTGTTAATGTTGATGATGAAGCGATTTTGGTTGAGCCTGGCGGCATTGTTGAGCTTAATATTGCGGCTGCACTGGTAGACCAAGATCTATCAGAAACACTGACAGTAACTGTGGATGGTGTTCCTGAAGGTTCGGTTATTCAATACGATAACGAAGGTGTTCTTAATGACCAAGAGAACGGTATCACCAGTTACAACGATACTGAAATTACAGTAACGTTTGAAGGTGAAACCGCGGGTTACCAAAACGCAGCGGGTTACTACAAAGTTGACGAAGACGGCAACATCACAGGTGTTGAAGTTGTTTACGAGAACGCATCACAAGTTGGTGGTGGTGGTGACCTTGTCCCAGGGCAAGATCAATTCAGCTTCCAAGTTGCAGAAGGTGAAAGCTTCAACCTGTTCTTGATTCCAAACGGACACCAGCACAACGACTTTGACGCGATGCAAGATGGTCAGTATGAGTTCCGTGCTGAAGATGGTTCTCCAGCGAACATGGATACGGTTGATCCTCAACTTGTGTTTGTTGCTGCCGATGGCACTGAAACAGTGATTCAAGGCCAGAATGGAGATGCGATTTTCCACGGAGGTTCAAGCGCACAACTAAACCAAGATGGTATCGAACATACTCGTACCACAGTTAATGAAGATGGCGAGTTGGTTTACGGATTTGAAGATCTTTATGGCAGCGGTGACGCAGACTATACCGATTTCAATTTCACGATTGATGTGGGTGAGGTGAACAGCCAAATCTATAGCGGTGAAGTTACTGTTGGCCCAGATGGCGCGGTAAACCTACCAATAACAGCGTTCGAAAACGAATTACAACTCCAGTTACCAGAAGACTTTAATCAACAGTTTGAAGTTCATGTAACGGCTACCGCGACAGAATTATCAAATGATGACTCTGAAGTGGTCTCTCAAACTATCTACATTAATGCGACGGGAGTGTCAGTTGATCATGCTCCTGAGGCTCTACCTGTCGCTGCTACCGTTCAAGAAGATGGCTCCATTGTGATCTCGCAAGAAGATCTGCTGGCCAATGCCAGTGATCTAGATGGCGACCAACTCACAGCGCTCAACCTAGCGACTGATGATGACAATGTGACCATCACGGATAACGGCGATGGTACTTACACATTAACGCCAGATGCTGACTTCAACGGTGACGTTAACTTCACCTTCGATGTATCGGATGGTGATGATATTGTCTCTACCAATCTAGAGCTAACCGTTTCACCAGTGAACGATGGTCCAGAAGCACAAGACCAGACATTCACAATCGGCGAAGATGGCGTGTTAACTTTCAATGATCAAGACCTATTAACAGGTGCAACGGACATTGAAGGAGACGACCTAGGTGTTGAAGGTGTAACTTACACTGGCGCCGACGGTGTCCTAACCGATAATGGCGATGGCACATACAGCTTCGCGCCAAACGAAAACTTCAATGGCGATGTGAACTTCTCGTTCAATGTATCAGATGGTACCGATACGGTAAGCGCTAACATTGATGTGAACGTGACACCAGAGAACGATCCACCTGTTGCAGGCAGTACGTCTTACACAGTTCATGAAGACAATTCGATCACCATCAGTAACGAGCAGCTATTAGCGAACTCTTCAGATATCGAAGGTGAAGTCGCGATTGATAGCGTGACTTACAGTGGTAGTGACGGTGTTCTGGAAATCAACGGCGACGGTACATATATCTTCTCTCCAAATGAGAACTTCAATGGTGAAGTTAGCCTAGATGTTGAAGTGACGGATGAAGACGGTGCGATCGAAGCAACCACCGCAGGTATCACCGTTCTTGAGGTGAACGATCCGCCGGTTGCTGGCCCAACGTCTTACACAATTGATGAAGATTCAGTACTGACGTTCAGCGAATCTCAAGTGCTGTTGAATGCTTCTGATATTGAAGGTGATGTTGAGCTTGTCGAAATTAACTACGATGGTCCTGACGGCATCTTCTCTATCAATGGAGATGGCACATGTAGTTTTGCACCGAACGAAAATTTCAACGGCCAAGTGCAGTTGGATGTGACCATTCAAGATGAAGACGGTGCTCAGGTTGATACCTATATTACGGTTGATGTCTTACCAATCAACGACGTACCAGTATCAGGCGACCTGGCATACAGTGTTGAGGAAGACGGTTCGATTACCTTGAGCCAAGAGCAGCTTCTTTCTCAAGCGAGTGATGTAGATGGCGACGACCTTACTGCTTCTAACTTGATTGTTGATGGTGACGCGACGGTTACGGCTAACGATGACGGTAGCTTTACCATCACACCAGATGCGAACTTCAATGGTGACATTGACCTAACGTTCGACATTAGCGATGGTACAGATACGCTTGTTGCGACGGCTGACCTAACCGTTAATCCAGCCAATGATCTTCCACAACCACAAGATCAAGCATTCACTATTGGTGAAGATGGGGTTCTTAACTTCACTGACGCTGACCTGTTAACAGGTGCAACGGATGTTGAAGGTGATGACCTGACGGTAGAAGGTGTGACATACACGGGTGCTGATGGTGTTCTTACTGATAATGGCGACGGAAGCTACAGCTTTGCGCCAAACGAGAACTTCAATGGTGATGTGAACTTCAGTTTTGATGTGTCAGATGGCACAGATACGGTTCAAGCCAACATTGATGTGAGTATGACTCCTGAGAACGATCCACCAGTGGCGGGTAGCACGTCTTACACTGTGTATGAAGACAACTCAATCACGATCAGTAACGAACAGCTATTAGCCAATTCTTCAGACATTGAAGGTGAGGTTGCGATTGATAGTGTGACTTACACTGGTAGTGACGGTGTGTTCGAAGACAACGGTGACGGCACTTACACCTTCTCGCCAAACGAGAACTTCAATGGTGATGTGAGCTTAGTGGTTGTTGTTACCGATGAAGAAGGAGCAACAGAAGCGACCACAGCAGGAATCACCGTACTTGAGGTGAACGATCCGCCAATCGCAGGTTCTACCAGTTACTCAATGAACGAAGATGAAGTTATCACCATCAGTGCAGAGCAACTGTTGGCGAATGCTTCTGATATTGAAGGTGAAGTGGCGATTGATAGCGTTAACTACACAGGCGCTGACGGCATCTTTACTGACAATGGCGATGGAACATTCAGCTTCGCGCCGAACGCAAACTTCGACGGCGATGTTAGCCTCGATGTAGTTGTGACCGATGAGGATGGTGCAACGACGGCCACGACGGCAAGCATTGATGTTCTTCCAATTAACGATCCACCAGTATCGGGTGATTTGGCATACAGCATTGATGAAGATGGTTCGATTACTCTAACTCAAGAGCAGTTGCTATCTCAAGCCTCTGATGTGGATGGCGATGACCTGACCGCAAGCAACTTAAGCGCAGGTGATAATGCTAACGTTGTTGATAATGGTGATGGCACCTTTACGGTAACGCCAGATGCTAACTTCAATGGCGATATCGACCTAAGCTTTGATATTTCGGACGGTACTGAGTCAATTGTGGCGAACGCTGACCTGACGGTAAACCCAGTCAATGACTTACCAACAGCCGCTGACCAAAGCTTTACCGTTGAGGAAGATGGAACGCTAACCTTCACGGATGCAGACTTACTAGCAGGCGCTGCAGACATCGACGGAGATGACCTGTCTATTACGGACGTGTCTTACACTGGCGCAGAGGGTGTGTTCACTGATAACGGTGATGGCACTTACAGCTTTGCTCCAAACGAGAACTTCAATGGCGATGTAAACCTTGGCTTCACAGTGTCTGATGGCACTGAGACAGTCGATGCCAATATTGGTGTGACGGTAACGGATGTTAACGATGCGCCAGTAGCGGGTTCTACGTCTTACCAAATGAACGAAGATGGCACCATCACAATCAGCCCTGAGCAGTTAATTGCTAATAGCTCTGACGTTGATGGTGAAGTGTCGCTTGAAAGCGTGACTTACTCAGGCTCTGACGGCACCTTGGTTCAAAACGATAACGGGTCTGTGACCTTCACGCCAAACGAGAACTTTAATGGTGATATCAGCCTAGATGTGGTCGTGACCGATGATGACGGTGCAACTGCAACAACAACGGCAGGTATCGAAGTTCTGGGTGTGAACGATGGACCTGAATCTGAGGATGTGAAACTAACCACAGCCGAAGACAGTACCATTCTTATCACACAAGACATGTTGTTAGCTCAAGCTACCGACATCGATAACACCGCAGACGAGCTATCAGCTTCTGGTCTACAAATCGACCCTAGCTTGGGTGAGTTGCTAGATAACGAAGATGGTACTTGGTCATTTACGCCTAACGAAAACTTCAATGGCGATGTGCCAATGACCTTCAACGTTAGTGATGGTCAAGAAACTATTTCAGTCGACGGCAACATCGACGTCACGCCAGTGAACGATGCCCCTGAAGCGCCTACGATTGAGATGCAAGGCGAAGAAGATGTGGTCATGGTGATTGACCCAGCTTACATCGCGGATCAAGTGACGGATTTAGATGGTGACGAGATCAGTATCGAAAGCATTACGGTTCGTGCTCCAGCTAATGCGACTTTAACTCAGCAGCCAGATGGCATGTATCACTTAGTGACTACTCAAGACTTCAATGGCTTGGTAGAACTGGGTTATCAAGCAACTGATGGTGAAGAGGTGGTTGATGGTTCGCTGAATGTGGATGTGATTCCAGTTAACGACGCTCCATTTAATGTCGGTAACGCAATGATGACCACAGACGAAGATGGCGCGTTCACCTTCGATGCTGGCGACTTGATGAACTTGTTCGGTGACATTGATACGGCTGACCTTGTGGTTTCACGCATTATCACCGCCGACGGTGAAGATGGCGGAGAAGTAACAGACAACGGCGATGGCACTTGGACATTCACACCAACGGGTGACTTTGCAGGCGTTTCAGACCTGCAAGTTGTCGTAAGTGATGGTGAGTTTGAAACGGTTCTCGATGTTCCTGTGTACGTTCGTCCTGTTGCGGATGGCGCGGTAATTACCACGGACCATGACGGTCCGCTAGTCTTCGGTGAAGATGAAACGGGTCACTTGGGACTGAACGTTGGCCTAGTCGACGACTCAGAAACACTAAGTAACCTAGTGATGACAGGTTTCCCTGTTGGATTCGAGGTAACCGATGGTGTGAACACCGTGATGATCACTGAGCCGGGTCAATACATCGACCTGTTCGACTGGGATATCTCAAACATTCAAATGACACCACCGGAAGACTTCCATGGTGAGTTCTTCGTAACCGTAAGTGCAACAACGGTCGATTACGGAGATGAGCCCGAAGCGTTCGAAGATGGCATCGATTCAGGTGATTTCGAAACGGTAGCGGGTGATTCTATCATCCTAACTGCTGATGACCTGATTGGGTTGGTTGAGAATGTAGATGCAGACAGCGACGATGAAGTGAAACTGGTTCATCTAGCAGACCGCAGCCAAGGTGAGATTGTCGATAATGGCGATGGCACTTGGACATTCACACCAGCACCTGGCTTTACTGGTGAAGCAGACATTGCTTACGTGGTTGATAAAGATGGCGTACTTCATGATGAGCAAACTGGCGTAGTCGTGAAAGAAGACGACTCACAAGAGAATGCAGCACCAGAAGTTAACAGCATTACGACGACGGAAATCGCAGCGGATACAACCTTGTCGTTCACTGATGAAGATATGTTAGCGAATCTGAGCGATGCAGAAGGTGATAGCTTAAGCATTGAGTCAGTAAGCTTGGTGGAAGGTCAGGGCGTCATTGAGAGCGATAACCAAGGTAACTATCAATTCACACCAGCTGAAGACTACACCGGCGATGTTCAAGTTGGATTCATAGCGACCGATGGCGAAAATCGCATCGAAAGCTTCTTCAATGTGGATATCCAAGGCGGAGATGAAGCAGCGGCGAGCGAAGGTTATGCCTTAGCTGATGATGGTTCACTAATTATCACGGATGCACAGTTGGTGGATGAGTTGGGCGTGAGTGACTCTGCACAAGTTGTTGATGTTGCAGACGCGAACGATGCTGGCTTCTTCGCGGAATCTGGTGAAGGTGAGTGGACGTACTGGCCGAACGAAGACTTCGATGGCAATTTAGCGATGAATGTTGAAGTTAACGACGGTGGTGAAGTATCAAGTCACAGCGTAAGCATCCAAGTAGCCGATGATTCAGTACAAAGTGATGAACCACAAGTTCAAGCAGCTCAAGCAACAGAAGAGCAACAAGTGGAAGTGGCGCAACAAGCTGATGACCAATCTCAAGATGTTGAAACTGAAGACAGTACAGCTGATGTAACCGCGGCACCGGGCGATACCATCTCTATCTCGATTCCAGATGAGGTGAGTGGTAACGAATCGGTTGATTACGCTGATATGTCTGGCTTACCTGAGGGCGCTACTGTGAGCAACGCACTTGATAACGGTGATGGTAGCTTCACAATCAGTGGCAACTTAGAGCAGCCTGTATCCGTTGAACTTCCAGAAGGTTATGAAGGTACTAGCGAGATCCAATTCCAAGGTTACGACGAACTGGGTAGCTCAATAGACGGTGCTAGCGGTTCTGTTGAAGTTGAGGTCGATGACCAATACACCATGCAAGGTTCTACGCAAGAGCAGCAACCGGACATGGCGGGTATGGAATCTGGTGGCAGCGACTGGACAAATGCGGGAGGTCAAGACCAAGGTGTTGACTTCACGGACGACTCTGGAAGCTTCGATTCAGATTCTCAAACTGGAACCGATCAAGGCAACGACTTCGACCAAAGCTCGATTTAATCGAGAGGGCTTAGTTTTAGTCTAAACCAACAAGTAAATAGGGCAGCGTAAAGTTGCCCTAATTAAAGCCATGTAGAGTTATTGATACATGGCTTTTTTTAATTTGTTTTTTGTTGCTTGTTTCGCTAATTAAACTTGAGAACAGGTAAATATGTCCTTAATTATTAGAAGAGTCAGCTATGAAGGAGGAACGACATGTATCGTTATGTCAGTTCACCGCAAGCGTCGAAGTACATAGTGCCGCCACCTCAACATCGAGAGTTATCTAGCGTGGATGTGCCTGAGTCTGAATTAGAGATGCGAGAAATATTGAATAATTGGTTTGCTGATGGTTTAGCGCCCATTATTGAAAGTGAAGATGACTACATCTCTGCGAGCGATCACGTTCGATTTGAAAAGCTTAGCTGCACCGTTGGGATGCTGTTGAGAAACAAAGACTATTATTTTGCGGCTAAACGGATTTTATCAGTGTGGGAACAAGATTGTCTTGAAACCACTTATATCAATTATCTCATTTTGCGCAGCGAGCGAGTCACTCCTCTAAGGTAAGTTAATGCAGTAGCACTAGCCATTAGCGATTTTAGGGTTCGCGTACTTATCACCCTTTTGTTTTCTAGCGAATCAGGTAAACAAAAAAGGGCAAGCTTGGAAGCTCACCCTTAAGGTACTTTACTTAAAGTTGTTGTTTTGGCTTAACGTTGCTGTTTTTACTTTACGTTATCTTCATCTAATTCTAAATAGGGCGGTGACTTAAACCCAACCATCAAATTTGAGCCGTTTTTGAATCCTCTCGACTGCTTCTTTCTGCATCTGTCTAACACGCTCACTAGACACATTCACATCCAACATTTGTCCAACCTCAGATAACGTTTTTACTTTGTTATCGAAGAAGCCGAAACGGTGAATAAGCACCTTTTGTAATTTCGGAGGAAGTGTACTGATGATCTGTTCTAGAGCTTGGGTAAAGGATTGATCTTCACAATCTCGTTGAGGGTCGGGGATATATTCACTTTCGCATTGATCAAGTACCATCGGTGCATGGTTAGTTCCAACCGTTGTCGTCACGTCAATAAATCCGCTTAACGCCACCAGTTGATCGACGCGTTTGGTCTTTACACCTGAACTGTCTGATAGCTCAGAGATCGAAATCTCTTTACTCATTTTTTTGCTTACATCGAGCTTTTTTGAGGCGAGACTGTTTATTTCTTTACAGACATGAGCTGGCAATCGTACGGTACGACCTGTGTTCATTAATGCGGCTTCAATGTTTTCACGGATCCACCACACAGCATAGGTTGAAAAACGATAACCTGGTTCTGGATCGTATTTGTCGATGGCCTTAATCAAGCCAATGTTACCTTCCTCGATCAGATCGAGCAGGGTGAAACTATTGCCTTTACGTTTTAGGTAACTCTTTGCGATTTTCACAACAAGGCGTAGGTTTGATTCGATCATAACATCACGCGCTTTTTTATCACCCGCGCGATTCAATTTTGCGTAATACACTTCATCTTCGCGCGACAGCAGATCAATGCCTACAATATCTTTCACATAATGAGCATAAGGGTCTGCACTTGTAGAAAATGATTCGGTAATAGGGGTTTCCTCCGTGAGCCCCTGAAACGCAGCAAAACTATCCTTGTTCATTTCCTTGTCCTTCTCTAGCCGACCGAACGTTTTATCTTATTATTATGCCACCAAGTGATTAACGCTTGGTTTCATTAGAGTGTAGATAACAGTTTCTTCTTTACCAATAAATAAAATGCAATTTCGTATGTTTAAGTCACAAAAAGATATACAAATATTTAACTATTTTGCATCTCATCAAGTGTGTTGGTTTTTCATTTAAAACATCAATATAGCGGGTTTATAAAACGCGCGTTATGCATCAGTTCATCTAGATAAATAGGATGAATTTATAGGTATGGGCTGGCTGTATAATTGATAGGGGAAATGAGGAGAAAATTGCAAGAGTCGAGGTTCAATGTTTCCAAGTACCTCAACTCTTTTAGTTGTTTAGATTATAAAGTATCGCCACGTAAGTCTTAATTCTATCGGCTAATAAGTGCTAAGAACCTCATCGATTTGCTGATTGATGATCTTCATTTCGCTGTAGATAACGGAAAGATCATCATCTTGTGGTGCAAGCTTGTTGAATGTGTTTTGTTCAACTCTTTCTAATGCAACAGTCGCCGTTTCTTCCCCAAAACTGGCTAGGATGCCTTTTAAGGTGTGCACGGTAAAATGAAGCTTGCCCCAATCCTGTTGTTGAACCAACTCTTCGATCTCTTGTAGCGAATTGCCATGGTCTTCTTGATATGTAGACAAAACGGCGTAAATGACTTCTCTGTCGTTGTCTAAGTAGGCGTTTAAAGCATCAAAGTCTAGCATGTGGACTCCTGTCGGCTGCATGTTGAAAATGGGCTAGGCGGCTTAGTGGAAAAACCATAGCGTGATGAATCACTAATCCATTGGTTCCATTTTGGAGGAAGTTCTAATTGTAAGATTTCTTCTAAATAGTCGTTGCTAAGTTTCTCATCTATATGAGCTTTATTGACGGCATATATATAGTCAAGTTTGGCGGCAACTGAATATGGGTAACTGTGAATGTAGTCTTTTAATTCCTGGATCGAGCCAAAGTTTTCAATGTTTATACAAGTTGAAGGGTCGACATTTTTGGACTCAAGTTTGTGGCTTATTGCTTCTCCACGAGATTTTAGACATTCCACGGCTAAATGATAAAGAGAGTACTCACCAAAGTGGGCGAGCAGTGGTAATAGTTGAGCAAGCAAATAAGTTGGTTGGCTGTGGAAATTATTCGCTAACAGTGTCGAAGCTCGAATCACTTTTTTGTGGGCAACCTGAGGGCTATTTTCGATGAGCAATATGCTGCTCTGAAATAGGGCAAGGCTGGCCAAAACTTGCTGCTGTTGTTTTACCGGAAGTTTCAGGTTTACCAACTCTGTGAATTGGTTGGCGTGCTCAAGCAAAATACGTTTGTACTTTAGTTGCGTCTCGCGTTGGTAAGTTGCTTTTAACGAATTAAAGTGCGTACCAATGGAATGGATGACATCAATGTCAGCAGCTGAAATGTGGGTCGCATACATCTCACCTAACTTGATGATCATATGTGTGTTATCTGCGTTCTCAGCTAAGTCGATCGCCCTAATTGCACGATGGCTGATACTTGGTGTCATTTCAAATGCACGAATCGCCAATTTAAGAGCAGGCAGCAGCATCTTATGTTTTTCATAGATACAGCTTAAGCAATCAATAACGCTCAATGAGAGTGGCTGCGCTATCAGAAAATTGTGGAGCTTATCTATGGCTAAATTTGGCTTGCCTAAGCTGTCGAGAATTAGCGCTTCAGCCACTAATTTTGTTGGGTGCATGTTGGTTTTCGAGTTGTTAATGACGTTAGACAGCAACTGCCATTTCTTACCTGCTATTAAATGTTCAATCAATGTCGCTTCGAACTGGACACTGGTGCCATTAGGGGAGACCGCCAAAGCTTGAGCTAATCTCTCTTGAGAGGAGATTGGATATAAATCATTAAGTTGGGTGAGTTTCTTCGACACGGACACAGCACTTTGGATCTTTTTACCTAACCTCTGAGTATGAATCGGTTTAGATACGAAATGGTGTGCCTCACCTGAAAGGGCAGTTAATACCGTTTCTTGACGCATATCCCCAGAGAGCAAGATTGTCGCTACAGTGTGGTCTATTAGGCGATTTCGATACAGAATCCCCAAAAGCTCAAACCCAGTGAAGGATTGCTCTAAGTGATAATCGATGAGGAGTACATGAAAAGAGTGCGTTTCGACCGCTTTAATGGCTTGTCGATAGTCGGTCGCAATAAAGATGCAATCATGTGAAATGCCTAAGCTCGAGAGTTGCTGCTTTATAAGAATAGTAGCACTCTTGGAGTCGTCGACAATTAAAACTCGTAGGTCAGGTGGTAAGGTCAAATCCATTTTCCTCAATACCAAATGTTATTTTTAATTTAGGTGTCAGGTTGCACAATGTCAAGGTGCCTGTATCACATACAAACACTCAATAAACTATTGGTAATTAAAACATTTATGAAAGCCTTCAAACACAGGTTACTTTTACCTGATTTTTGTTAGGTTATACGTGTTTTAGAAATAAAAAAGAGGCAAGCCGATAAGCTTACCTCTCTATTTCATTGTTCGAGTTTATATTCGAATGCTGTTCTATGTTTGAAGTTTTAATTACCGAAACTCTAGCGCTAATCACGCATATTTAGAATCAATACTGCAGCGAGAGCCAAGAACGCCGTCATCATTAAGAACACATCGTTGTAAGCCATGATCGCAGCGTCACGTTGCATTGTGCCGAGCAAGCTTGCTTGTGCTTGTTGCATCGCAGTTGCGGCATCACTTCCTGACTGAATGAAAAACGCTTGTTGTTGCTGAAGCGTCTGCCAACCAAGTTGACTCACAGAAGGTACTGACTCCTTGATGTGTGCCAAGTGCTCACGCGTTTTGTTATCGAGTAGCGTAGCGATAATCGCGATGCTGAAAGCACCACCTAGGTTTCGCATCACGTTGGTTAACGTTGATGCGTCTGGCGTGTCCATTTTGCTGATGTTCTTCATGGCAACCAAAGACAGCGGAACCATAATAAATGGGCTACCGATAGCACGCAGAACCATAGACAAAATCAGCTGCTGGCCACCAAAATCAATCGTCATATGTGTATTCACGTAACAACTGAAACCGAACATCGCGAAACCAAAGGTCACTAAGTACTTAGGCTTAATGATTTGCGTCAGCTTAGGGACGATTGGGAATATCAACAACTGTGGGAAACCCATCCACATCAAGACTTCACCAATCTCCATCGCATTGTATTGTTGGATTTGAGTTAGATACATTGGCAGCACATAGATAGAGCCGAGCAATGCCATCCCTAGAATCAAATAGGCGATACAAGACATAGCAAATTGCCCATCTCGCAATAGCCGTAAATTCACCAGTGGCTTTTTGTGTTGGAGTTCGTTTATGACGAAGTAAACTAAGCTCACTGCAGACACAATACTCAAGCCTATGATGAAGCTCGAACTGAACCACTCTTCACGGTTACCTTCTTCTAACACTACTTCTAGACAGCCCAATCCTAACGCCATGGTGGCGATACCAAACCAATCGGCTTTTTTCAGCGTACCAAGGTCGAGCTTTTCATCATCCAAGCCATATCGGATCATGGTGATCACCAGTAAAGCTGGAGGAATGTTGATATAGAAAATATAGTGCCACGAGAAGTTCTCGGTCAGCCAGCCACCAAACGTTGGGCCGATTGACGGAGCAAACGTTGCCGTTACACCAAACAGTGCCATACCCACAGCGCGCTTGTTGACAGGCAATAACTGAATCACCAACGAGAAAGCAAGCGGGATTAAAGCACCACCACTAAAACCTTGCATTGCACGGAACACGATCATCGAGGTCATGTTCCAAGAGAACGAACACAACAAAGATGAAATGGTGAAGATGGCCGTCGTCCACGTGATATAACGGCGTTTTCCAAGCGCTTTAGAAAGCCAACCACTGAGTGGGATAGCAATCATCTCTGCGACTAGATAAGACGTAGAGATCCACGAGCTTTCATCTAAGGTGGCAGATAGCGCACCTTGAATGTCTTTGAGAGACGAGTTGGTGATCTGAATATCTAAAATCGCCATAAACGCGCCAATCAAACCGCCAAATAGGGCGATCCAATGACGTCTTGAAACCTCACCATCATCATTAGTGTGGGTGATAACACCAGCGTTACTCATGGTCTAGCCTCGTTTATCGATGGTCGCGACCACAGACAAACCAGGAAGCAATCGACCTTTCAACTCTTGCTGATCTGGAATGATGATTTTCACCGGTACACGTTGAACGATTTTAGTGAAGTTGCCGGTTGCGTTTTCTGGTGGTAGGAGCGCAAACTTGGCGCCAGTCGCAGGGGAGAAGCTGTCGACCACACCTTCAAGTGGTTGCCCCGGGAACGCATCCAGTTCTACTTCAACCGT
The DNA here is from genome assembly GCF_003050065.1 of Vibrio sp. 10N.286.51.C3. Taxonomy (NCBI): domain Bacteria; kingdom Pseudomonadati; phylum Pseudomonadota; class Gammaproteobacteria; order Vibrionales; family Vibrionaceae; genus Vibrio; species Vibrio sp. 10N.286.51.C3. The sequence continues at coordinate 236,211 of NZ_PIGC01000006.1, forward strand.
CTGACCTTTATGAATGCCACTTAGCTGTGTCTCTTTGAAGTTGGCTTCAATCCACACTTGGTTGTTTGGCACCAAACTCATCAATGGTGCACCTGCTTGAATCAACAAGCCTTCACGTACACTGCGTTTACCAATCACACCATCTGCTGGCGCGTAAACTTTGGTGTAATCAAGGTTAAGTTGTGCTTGATCTCTTTGAGCTTTAGCTTCTGTTACTGAGGCTTTGGCTTGCTCAATTTCGCTAGCAATAACGATGAGTTGGTCATTAGTTGCGACAAGGTTGGCTTTAGCTTCTTCTAAGTCTGCTTGAGTCACTTTTTGTTGTGCGACCATGCTGTCGACTTCATCTTGAGAAGCGTAATTGCGGTTTAACAAGCTGCGAGAGCGCTGTACTTGTTGGATAGCACGTTCATATTCTGCTTCTGCGGAATCGACGCCACTTTCTGCTTGGTTAATTTTGCTACGTTGTAATGTCTGTTGTGCGATTAAGTTCTTTACGTCAGATTGTACGACGGATAAATGGGCATTAGCTTGAGCGAATGCTGACTGGTAATCTCGGTCATCGATTTGAACCAACAAATCACCTTCTTTTACTGGTTGGTTGTCACTCACGTAAGACTTAACAATATAGCCAGATACCTTAGGACTAATATTAGTGATATCGCCTTGCAGATAGGCATTGTCAGTAGATTCAAAGTACTGGCCATAGCCGTACCAGTATCCAGCGCCGGCTAAACCCAATGACAGCATGATCGCAGTAGCAATAAGCGGAGCTTTTTTACGTTTTTTTGTGCTTACTGTTTGCGAAGCGTTGTTGTTCTCTGTCATTTTTTATTTCTCATTTTGTTTTTATTTAGATGTAACGAATTGTAAATGAATTCGATTGATTGATAAGATAGGAAAAAAGGAAAACACTGTTGCAATAATCTTACTAATAGGGTTTTGGGAGAAGTACGATGGACTTAAATGCTGTGACTGTTTTTACGCAAGTTGTTGATTGTGGAAGCTTCACGCACGCAGCTGAGGCATTGAACATGACCAAGTCGACCGTCAGCCGAAAGCTTGACGAGCTGGAACAGCACCTAGGTGTGAGGTTGATCACTCGTTCGACACGAAGTTTAGTCTTAACGCCGGAGGGTGAGCGCTTCTATCAATCGAGCGTGCAAATGCACGAGATCATGAACCAAGCTGAGCTAGAGGTTTCTGCCAATCAGGATTTGATCCGAGGGCAGTTGAACGTTGTGTTGCCTGTTGAATTGGGGCATCAAGTATTAGCCACACACATCCACAGCTTCCTAAAAGAGCACCCAAACGTGACTTTGAATTTAGAACTGACGAATCGAGAGGTCGACATCATTGCAGAGGGGATCGATCTTTACGCGCAAATTGGTGAGCTAGTGGACTCGAGCTTGGTTTCTCGCTACCTCACAACATCGAAGCGTGTATTGGTAGCCCACCCTGAGTATTTAGAACAGTTCGGTGAAATCTCTTCGCCCAATGACCTTAAACCGCCATTCCGAATGATTGAGGTGGTAAATAAGGCGGCGCGCCTGCCCAAGTGGCATTTACAATTGGAAGGCGGTGAGTCGATTTTGATCGATCTGCCGTGTCAGTTGCGGGTGAATACTATCACGGCATGCTTAACAGCGTGTGTTGATGGGCTTGGCTTAGCGGTGCTTCCTGAATTCATTTGTCGTGAGCACTTCAAGACAGGTAAGCTGATTCGTTTATTACCTGAATATGAGATGCCGGAAGTTTCAGTAAGCCTAGTGTATGCCGACAGACAGTTGATGCCGAAACGTAAGAAGGTCTTTATCGACTACCTACTGACTGCCTTTCAAAATAGGAAGCACAAGTAACGGGCTGAACATTAGCGGTTAAATAAGTGCTTAAGCTTCCTATTATTCATTTTTGTCTAAACCGTATCGAAGCTAACTATGATTGGGCTGCCAGATGACGACTTGTCCATTCGATAATATAGCTGGCAGTGGTTTGAACCTATCTTTAGTTGATAAACACCAGATTCGGGTTTGATGAACATTTCATTGGTTTCAATCTCTTGATACTCATTTTTGGAAGCGAGTTGTCCATCAAGAAGGACTTTTCCTTTAGGCGATACCAAAGAAAGAGTTTGGGCTTCTAAGCCTTTGTTGAGTTGCTCAGCAGAGACTTTAATTTATAACCGTGCGATGACAGGCCTGTTCATAAGCTATTTCCAAAATACATCGGGTAGGATTGCGGAGAATAATGAGGCGGCCGTCAGCTTGTTTTATCAAGTGTTCGACAATAGTCAGGCCGATGCCCATATTGTCTTGCTTGTGAGTTTTACTTGGCGTGACACTGGACATGAGTCGTTGTATGGGCGAAGGGAAGTGCCCCTCGTCTTGCACTTCAATAGTCAGCTTGTCTCCGAGTTTGACTTGTACCAAAACTTCACCTCTACCATGTTGTTTGGCATTCTTTATTAGATTATCCAAGCAGATTGTTAGCCAGTAATAAGGCAGGTTCAGTTCAAGTTCACGCGCTTCACATTGATAAGAAATATTGTGCTTTACACACACATGATCGAGCCATTCTTCTAATGATGCGTTTTGCTTTAACAAAGGCTCTGACTGATCCGAACTTAGGTACACTTTGCTGTTTTCTGTGAGCTGAGAGAGCCTTTGATAGTCAGATATTAAACGCCAAACCGCGCTTTGAGTTTCATCAGAAAAGTCATCGTAGCGATTTCTGAACATCTCAACAGTTAAGCCAAGGCTAGCAATGGGCGTACGCAGTTCATGAGTGAGAAGCTGCAAAACGAACTGCCTCTCTTTGCGTTGTTTTGTTCTTAGATATAAGACTCTACCAAGTCCGGAAAGCAACGTTAACAGCAATGAAAAGATCAACGTTTTCATGATTAAGTTGTCATTGCTAGGTTCGCTCAAGCATATGTTGCTGTAACGAAAAGTACAGGTGTCACCCGTCAACGATAGTTCTTGCTGCTCTGCAATAGGTTGCCAAACATCTAAGGGAATGGCTTTCCAGCCTTGTTCGCCACTTAGCCAAAGTACATCGTCTTGTTGCCAAGCGCGGTATCCATTGAGCAGTGCTTCTTTGCCTTGTGCGGTTAGCGTTTTTAGCTTGGAATATAAAGGGTGCTGGGGGTTGGCAATACTCAAAAATGGGCGTATCTGCTCGCTTACGTCGGGGTAAACTGCTAAATAACGATCAGCAAAACTGCCACCTGCAGGGTTTCGTTTGGAGTGTGCTGCAAACCAAACGGAATCCAATGCTTGTTGCTGACACAAAGTGAGTTCGAACTCGATGGCGTCATGTAATGAAGGATTATTGTTTTCAATCGCTCTGCAGTGATCTTGTATTGAGGCTAACGTTGCGATGTCGTCCCAACTGAAATGGTTGAAATTAGGATAACGGCTACTTTCATGAAGCAGAACTTTTGGGTACTGAGCCAACTCTTGTTGAGATACTAAGATTGGGGATGATTGCCAGGTCAGTTGATACAGGGTTTGCCACTTGTCTTGCAAACTTTGGGCATTGGCTAAAGTTGGGAGCCAAAAGGTCAAGCAAAGGGCTAAGGTAAACCTGCGCATCCAATCATTCTCATTAAAAGTCGTGAGGCGAGTCTAAAGACTTTTGGGTGAGATTTGTAACCTGAATGTCAACAAGTGCTCCCTTAACAGCAAACTGTCGAGTGGATCATGCTTTTAAATAATAAGATGAAATTACAGTAAGTATCATTTGATTCCGATAAATTAGATAATTATGTACTTATTGTCATTAATAAGCATGTGGGAAGGACTATACTCAACTCATACCAAATAAGAGGAACCATCATGAAACTAATCATCAAATCAGTATTGGCAATCAGTATTTTGGCTGCGGGCTCTGCTCAGGCGTTCGAATTAACCAGCAACGATATTCAAGAAGGTCATCCAATGGCGAAGACTTTTGAATACTCAAGTTGGGGTTGTGACGGCGATAACCTATCACCACAGTTAATGTGGAAAGATGCACCAGCAGGAACCAAAAGCTTTGCAATCACGGCGTATGACCCAGATGCTCCGACAGAAAGTGGTTTCTGGCATTGGGTTGCGTTTGATATCCCTGCGACTGTTAACGAGCTACCTCGCGGTGTCGATATATCTAAAGTCGGTGGCAAAGAAGGTCGCATTGATTACGGTACAGTTGGTTACGGTGGCGTCTGTCCTCCTGAAAAAGATGGCATGCACCGCTACCAGTTCACGGTTTGGGCATTACCAACGGATAAGCTTAATCTAGACGAAAATACGCCGTCGGCAGTGGTTGGATTCACGTTGAACAGTATGGCTTTAGACAAAGCGAAACTGACCGCAACTTATACGCGTTAATAGCTTATACACGTTGATAATAAGTAAACAAGGGGATGAGATGAATCATCAATACCAAGTGACGATCTTTCGTGCCGAGCAGTTACAAAAGCTACGTAATGTGAGGATTCTATCCCCTAGTATCATTCAGATCATTACAGGCAGTAAGCGCCTGTTTTGGAAAGACTCAGCGGCAGAACTCTCACATTCTGAGCTGTTGCTGTGTGAGGCATCAGCTTCACTAAGCTTTGAGAACATGCCCCACAAAGGGCGCTTCTTTTCGCGAGTATTCAGCTTTCAATTACAACCTTCTCAGGCGATGCTTGATTTAAGTGAGGAACGGTCGAATGAGCTGGGGTTGCCTACGGTGCAAGCGGACCGAAACTTACAAGACTCACTCAACGCGCTGTTTTCGTTTGATACACAGAACATGAGCAAAGAGACTCAACAGTTTTGGTTGCAGGGCTTATACCAGCAACTGGCTGAAAAAGGGGTGTTGCATCGACTCTTTGTCAGTGCCAACGTTTCGTTTAGCCAAAAGCTCAGCCATTATCTTTCACATTCACCAGATGAGAAGCATCCGCTAGAGTCGGTGGCGGAGCGTTTTGCGATGAGCCGCGCGACACTGATCCGAAAGCTAAAACTGGAAGGTATGCAATATCGTGAGGTATTAGCAGAAGTGCGTTTAAGCCATGCTTTGTATCTTATGCAAAATGGCCAACACAATGTCACGATGCTCGCTCAATCTTGTGGTTACCAGTCTGAAGGACGTTTTAGTCAGCGCTTTAAGGGTAAGTTTGGTCTGTCGCCAAGTGAGTACATCAAGACGGTTGCCTCAAGGGCATAGTAAGGGAAATACCATCCTATTGACGTTAGACATAAGTATAGGTTATTGAATCATTTCTCGATTACGGCTCTAATAGGCTGCACACCAAGTGATTGAAATAGCGCAGAACGCTAAATACCAGAGAAGGTAGCCCATGATCGAACTGAATCTAAATAACCTCACCAACGACTTTCCATTACTAAATAAGCTTATGGCGCTCGAAGAGGTGGTTTGGTTTAACCCAAATGTCACAACACTAGACCAAGGGTTACCTTATGTCGGCTTGGATGAGCAAGACATCCATGATGCGAGCTTGAGGTTACAAAGGTTTGCTCCTTATCTAGCCAAAGCATTTCCTGAAACTCAAGTGACCAATGGCATCATCGAGTCTGAGCTTGTTGAGATCCCATCGATGAAATCAGCATTGGAAGCGCATTATCAGCAGCCTATTAAAGGGCGTTTGATGATGAAGAAAGACAGCCATTTACCGATTTCAGGTTCAATCAAAGCTCGTGGTGGTATTTATGAAGTACTAACGCATGCCGAAAAGCTAGCGATTAAAGGCGGATTACTGTGTGAGAGTGATGACTACAGTAAGCTGTTTGAACCTGAGTTTCGTGACTTCTTTAAGCAATACAGCATAGCGGTAGGTTCAACGGGTAACCTTGGTATGTCGATTGGCATCATGAGTGCGAAACTCGGCTTTACGGTTTCCGTTCATATGTCGGCAGACGCAAGAGCTTGGAAGAAAAACAAACTTCGTGAGCATGGCGTCCATGTTGTTGAATATAAACAAGATTATGGCGTTGCCGTAGAACAAGGCCGTAAAGAGGCACAACAAGATCCTAGATGCTTTTTCATTGACGATGAAAACTCGCAAACCTTGTTCCTTGGTTATTCGGTGGCAGGAGAAAGACTTAAACAACAATTTGAACAACAGGGCATTGTGGTTGATGAACAGCATCCGTTGTTTGTTTACTTGCCATGCGGCGTGGGTGGCGGGCCAGGTGGTGTTGCATTTGGTTTAAAGATGGCTTTTGGTGATGATGTTCACTGCATTTTTGCTGAGCCGACTCATTCTCCTTGCATGTTGCTGGGTGTTCACACTGGTTTGCATGATGAGATTGCAGTGCAAGATCTTGGTATCGATAACCTCACCGCTGCCGACGGTTTGGCGGTAGGACGGGCATCTGGCTTTGTCGGTCGAGCCATGGAACGTTTGCTTGATGGTTACTACACATTAACTGATGAACGTATGTACCAATTGTTAGGCGTATTGAACCAAGCCGAGGGTATTCAATTAGAACCTTCTGCACTGGCTGGTATGCCGGGGGCTATTCATGTTGAACACAACAGTGAATATCTGGAGAGGTTAGGCATCACTGAATCAACGTTAGCGAACGCGACTCATCTTGTTTGGGCAACCGGTGGCGGTATGGTTCCAGAGCAAGAAATGGCAGCGTATCTGGCTAAGTCTTCGTTGTAAATCGAACGCAGGTGGATGATTTACGCGTTTAAATGAGACAATAACTTGCGCAGATCGTTATCCAAAACACACGTTTTATAAATTAAGCTTCTTAGATGTTCTAACTATCAGTTAGGTTGAGTAGCATTCAACTTGATAGGGACATAACGATGCAAGCCGATAAAACGATTCAATCGAGTAAAAAAGAAACGCGACAGGTGGTCAATACACCAGAAAAACTACTGCAACGTTTAGATGCGATTGGAGGTTCTTTAAGAGCTTCTGGTAAGGCGCATGCCTTGTTGGGGCTTGGTTCAGTTGGCATTGAAACGGAGCGACTGGATCAATACTCAGACGTCGATTTCTTTGCGATAGTGCAAACGGGGCACAAGCAGTATTTCTTAGACAGTTTGCATTGGTTATCTGACATTCATTCAATCGACTACGCGGTAAGGAATACGGTCGACGGCTATAAGGTGCTCTATGCAGACGGGGTGTTCTGTGAGTTTGCGGTGTTTGAACCACATGAATTAGCACATATTCCGTTTGCTGAAGGGCGAATCGTTTGGCGGGAAGCTGACTTTGATACTCAGTGTTGTATTCCACCACAAAAGACAGCGGTAGAGGCTAATTCCCAAGACTGGATCATAGGTGAAGCTCTCACCAATCTTTATGTGGGTATGTCTCGCTATAACCGAGGTGAAAAGCTGTCGGGCAGTCGGTTCGTCCAATCTTACGCACTCGATCGTTTGATCGATCTTGTGGGTCAAACGGAAAGCTCACAACCTGAATTCGTCGATGAGTTTATGTCTGATAGAAGGCTAGAAGCGCGCTTCCCTAAGTTTGCTCAGTTACTGCCAACCTTTACTCAAGGCTACGAACGCACGGCGGAATCGGCTCTGGCACAGCTTGAGTTTTTGAACGTTCACTTTAACGTCAATCAAGCAATGCGTTCTAGAATTATTGATTTATGTAATTAATACATTTGCTTACGATATGCATCTTTAATAGTTTGCTGTTTTGAAACGCCTCGAAAAGCGATTTCGGTACGTTAGTTTTATTACCTACCAATAAAAGTGTTGTCGTTAACCCTTATTGTTGGTAGATTTTAATAATGAAATTTACTTCTGCTTCAACTTCAATTTTCTTTTGGTGGTGCTCTATCTAGAGCAGCACGGAATACTCACATTCTTTAGCTGCTGGAAGGTAGTTAAGAATGTCACCAAGAATGTCGTTTCTTTTTATCTCCAGTAGCTTTTATTACTTGGAGATACCCCATGAAAACACCTCAAAATACGAACAAACCGGAAATTATTCTTACTGGCGACCGAGCGACTGGCCCTTTGCATTTGGGGCATTATGTAGGTTCACTTCAGCAGAGGACTTCATTGCAGCATATTCACGACCAAACGATATTGGTCGCTGACATGCAAGGGCTTACCGACAACGCTCATAATCCCTCAAAGGTTTCATCTAACATCCTCAACGTTGTTGCTGATTATCTAGCGGTAGGTATCGACCCAACAAAAACCACGATTTGCCTCCAGTCTCAGTTACCAGCACTGGCCGAACTCACCATGTTTTACAGTAACCTTGTTTCTATCGCTCGTTTGGAACGCAACCCAACAGTTAAAAGCGAGATTCAAAACAAGGAGTTTGGTCGCTCAATTCCAGCTGGTTTTCTGACTTATCCGATTTCACAGGCGGCTGATATCACGGCGTTTAACGCGACCTTGATTCCGGTGGGTGACGACCAATTGCCAATGCTAGAACAGACCAACGAGATCGTGAGAAAAGTTAACTCACTCGTGGGCAAGCCAATTTTAAATGAGTGTAAACCTCTGCTTAGTAATGCCTCTCGTCTTCCGAGCACCGACGGCAAAAGTAAGATGTCGAAATCAATGGGCAACGCTATCAACTTAGGTGCGACAGAGAAAGAGATTCGTGCCGCAGTCAAATCCATGTATACCGATCCAAATCATCTACGAATCGAAGATCCGGGCCAAGTTGAAGGGAACATCGTGTTTACCTATCTTGATGCTTTCCATACTGACGCTCAGTACGTCAATGAACTAAAAGATCACTATCGCAGAGGCGGGTTAGGGGATGGCCAAACTAAGAAGGTATTGGAAGAGTGTCTACAAGAGATGATTCGCCCGATTAGAGCACGCAGAGCTGAATTATTAGACGACAAAGCACAGCTCATTGATATTTTACGCAAAGGTACACAGGTATCGAGAGAGAAAACAGAAGCCGTTTTATTCGATGTAAAGGACGTGTTTGGGCTGAATATACTCTGATTGACGGCAATGGCACTTGTTAAGATAGCCAACAATAAATTGGTCATTTGCATGCTTAATAAACACTAGGTTAAGTCCGCACGCTAGGTAATACACCCTTATTACGATTTTGCACGAAACCGTCTTTAACGATTTTCGGGCTCTGAATCTAATAGGGGTGAGTTGGCGCTGTTATTTGAAAATCGATATCGAACCTTAATCTCGTAACGATTCGAAGCATGAAATTTCCGAGTATTGTCGGAAATTAGATACCCCTCCATATTTTACGTCGATTTGTTGAGTTGTTGCTAAGTGGCGGAAAGTATGGGTTTTTTGACTCCCCACCTCACTTTTATTTTCGTGAAAGATTATCTTCTGAATCAATGTCACATATAAAACTAAATGCATTTAATCATGCGCATAATCTATCGTTAAGATGCGCGCTCATCCAGTGGGTGAATTTATAAAAACAAAAATTATAAAGGTGATGTATGCGTGGTACACATTTACTAATGCTATTCCCAATAGCGTTTACTTCTCAAGCTGCCAATGTAGTGAATTATTCCGATGTCGATCTATCAATCATTCTAAATCAAAAAAATCAGGGCTTTAGTGCTGTAAGTCAACCACTTGCTTACTATGAAGCAAGTCGAGTCGATACCGGTACAACGACACTCCTGCGTAAACAACAGCTCCACTATGGCATTCCGGTTTATGGTCAGTCAGTGGTGGTTGATCATTCTCAGCAAGGCATTGCTCAAGCAATAGACGGGCAAGTTTTAACGGGTATCGAAGCTGATATCGGTTCTACTTTGCCGATAATCAACGCCCAGCAAGCAATAGCGATTGCTAAGTCACAGCACAAGGGCGTGGCTGCAGCTACGATTCGTAATCCAAATGCTGACCTCCTCATTTGGCTTGATGAACAGCAACAAGCACACCTGATTTATAAAGTTGATTTCTTACAAACAAAAGGTATGGGACCTTCACGACCAATTACGCTTGTAGACGCTAAATCTGGCGAGCTACTCGATCAGTGGGAAGGTATTGCGTTCATTGATGCCGAAGGCCCTGGTGGAAACGAGAAAAGCGGTCGTTACTATTTTGGCCCGAATACTCAATACGGTGGTTTCCAGGTTAACTCATATTGCCAGATGGACAGTCAAAACGTTGTTACGATGAATATGAATAATCGCCAAGACTATGGTCAGGTTCATCAGTTTGCCTGTAATGGTAATTACGGTAGGAACGTCAATGATTACCGTGCGATTAACGGCGCGTATGCACCAATGAACGATGCACATTACTTCGGCCAGCGTGTTTTTGACATGTACAAAGAGTGGTTGAACACTCGTCCTATCCAGCAAAAACTAACGATGCGTGTGCACTACGGTTCGAACTACGGCAATGCATTCTGGGATGGCCAACAGATGACGTTTGGTGATGGTAACCAATCTATGTATCCATTGGCGACGTGGGATGTGATCGCGCATGAGGTAAGCCACGGTTTTACTGAACAAAATTCAAACCTTGAGTACCGCGGTCAGTCGGGCGGCATGAATGAGTCTTTCTCTGATGTGGCTGCAGCGGCTTTAAGCGAATATGTTCATGGCAGCTTTAACTGGAAGATGGGTGAGCACGTAATGAAGTACAGCCCTGCGATGCGCTATTTCATTCAACCTAGCCAAGATGGTATGTCTATCGATCACGTTAACCAATATTACAACGGGATTGACGTTCACCACAGCTCGGGTATTTTCAACAAAGCATTCTACCATCTAGCCACCAGCAACGGTTGGGACATTAAAAAGGCGTTCATGACTTACGCTACGGCAAACCAACTTTATTGGACATCAAAATCGAACTTCCAATCAGGTGCGGAAGGGGTTTGTAAGGCGGCACAAAAGCTAGGTTATGAAGCATCTGCGGTGCGTAATGCGTTTAGTCAGGTAGGCGTTAATGTCCAAAACTGTGGTTCTGGTCAGCCGAATCCAAACCCTAATCCACCGACACCAACTCCGGGCATCAACAATTTAGAATTGAACGTTCCTGCGCCTGTGTTGAGTAGCGGTAACGATCAACAGCAGTTTGTTCTGAAGAACAGCTCTGAAGGTGATGTTTGGATCCAAACTTACAATGGTTACGGTAACGTCGATCTATATGTTGCTATCGGTCGTCCAGCATCATCAAATGACTACGATTGTTCGTCTACTAACTTGGATAACAACGAGTACTGTGGCTTTGGTGGTATACAAGGGGATGATATCTACGTAATGGTATCGGGTGCGCAAGGGTCAACAGACGCTTATGTAGCGGTCAGCACTGTACTAGAACTGCCAAACCCTAGTCCTCAACCTGATCCTCAGGACATGTGTGTGGATGTGCCAGAATGGAGCCCGAATATTTTCTACCCAGCTGGGGCGTCGGTTCAATATTGGGGCAACCGTTTTACGTCTACAACAGATAACTGGGGGGCTGATCCGTTTGAAAACTATTGGTACTGGACGCATGAAGGTTTATGTCACTAATTTAACCAATCAATTTAGTTAGAATAACGCTGCAAAGGGAGTACTTAGAAGTGCTCCCTTTATTCGTTGATAATGGGATCTATAGCCGTAAAAGGCTGTTGTATCACTTTTCTAAGCGTTAGATTATGAGTGAATAACGCTCTGGATTTTTATCAAATCTTGTAGAGGAGTTAATTAGCAGGCCTGTCACTTACGGAGAGCAATCATTTATGGATATCAGTCACTTAGATCACCTTGTATTAACCGTTAAAGATATCGAGATAACGGTAGACTTCTATCAGAGAGTGTTGGGGATGAAACCGATTCAGTTTGGTGAGGAGCGCTGGGCACTGTCGTTTGGTAACCAAAAGATAAATCTTCATCAGCAAGGGCAGGAGTTCGAACCTAAGGCTAAGCATGTACAAGCGGGGAGTGCCGACCTATGTTTCATCACCAACACACCGATTGATGAGGTATTCGATCATATTACGGGACAACGTGTCACTATAGAGGAGGGCCCTGTAGAGCGAACCGGTGCAGTGGCCAAGATCACCTCAATTTACCTCCGCGACCCTGATGGTAATCTGATTGAGGTATCAAACTATTAAGGTCAGTCATCACTACCTATGAAATTATCTTAACGAACTTTAAGTTTAGCTGAGAGTAAACTATTGATTCATCAAGTAGTAAGTAATTATGTACACATCTGGTTACGACAAAACAAGCGTGTCACTGGAACTCCTAGCATAAGTTACTTACAATTGAACAATGTTTTATTAATCCAGTCCCAATCGTCATGGTCAGAAAATTAATCATAATAACTATTAGCCTGTTGCTTTTATCCGCTTGTGCGACAACAAGTGAAAATCAAACCGACGAAAATACATCAAGCAATGAGAATGTGCTTAATAACAGCGTCGAAAAGGCTGTGGTCAAGGAGACGGCAAGTGAAGTGGCCATTGAGCCTGTCGCAAATAACGTTAACGAGAGTTCCTTTATTACTGCAGATACCAGTGATATCAATAGCGATGGAGATTCGGCTTCTCATGAATTGAGTGAACCAGCAAAAACTAATCAACAGATGCAAGTGACAGATAAACAAGTCACCGAGGATCATGCAAGGGTTCACAGTGAAAAAGGCTTAGGTAATCATATATTCAATAACGGGCCTACGAAGCAGGTCATAAAATCATTGGAAGGTGTGACAGATGCTTTAAATGTCATGACTTTCGGAATATTTGCTTCAGGAACGCGACCAGCACAATAGCTCGATTTTAAAAACTAGTACTAAACAAAAAAGGCGAACCATGTGGTTCGCCTTTTTTGTTTCTGATTAGGTGACTGGCAGTCAGCTCGTCAGGATTACGTAACGTCTTGTTTGCGCTCACTAACACAATATGAGCTGGACTCGAGTAAGGGGCAGGTCAGCACAGCTCGGTATTTACTTGTTATAGAAGGGGCTCGCCGTATTTAACCTGTTGATCTTGTTATATGCACCAAGGATTTGAATACTCTCCCAAAGTAAGCGATGAAATCTAATCTTACAAAGACAAGGCTTATATTCATGTGTGAGCATAGTAAGATGTTTGCTGTTAAGTTTGGTTTAAGTTTAGCTATCAACATTCTAGGGAAGAAATATGAACAACAAGAGTGTGTTTTTAAGCGTCGCGATGGTGATGTTATCTGCTCAAGCAAACGCATCAGACGCGAACCATGAGTCTGTTTCAGATGGTGTTATCGCAGAACAAAGAGCGAAGCTTTCTGAAAATACCCAAGGGCAAGGTTTTGGTCCGCAAGCGCCTCGTGATCTAGGTTCAGTAGAAGGAACAAACGCTCGATTGTTTTCTGATGCGCCAGATTCAACAGCCATGAACCTATGTAATATCCACTTCCATAAGAACGCAGAGCACAAAGGTGGCGAGTTTACCCAATACGCTGGTAACGGTGATGGCAAGGGTTTCCAGAGTGGCTTTAAATACACTGGTAAGCTAAGTGAGGCTGAACTAAAACCATTTGAGGGCAAGGTTTGTCCGAGCGAGCATGGTTCTTTGCATTCGGGCGATACCATCGAAGTGCATTACGTGTATTCAACGGCACAAGTAGAGCCGGGTGAAACACTGGGTGCTTGTTTCAACGATGCGATTACCAATCCGCAACTGCGTGTGGAGACCCAAGTATACGTATTAGTGAATGACGACAAAGCACTCGAGTTCGAAGCATTGGCTAAGCACTCAAAAGTGAATGGATTGCACCAAGCAACCAACATCCCACAAGATACGGGTTCAGCGATTCAATACGCAGGTTCAACAACGGGCCCAGGTTACAACGAGCAAGGTTCACCTTTCCAAGTAACATGGAGTGTTCGTCCACAAGTAGCGAAAGTAAACATCGCGACAGTCGGGAACTGGTGTGAAGGCAATGACTTTAACGAAGACCACGCCCACGGTGTGAGAAACTTGGTGGTTAACCCTGAGCTGTTGTCACCAATGGCGAACTAATCTTGCTACGTTGATTCGTAGTCAATATTTTGTAGAGGCGAGCCATTAGGTTCGCTTTTTTATTACCTTAGATAAAACACTTGGTGCTTTGTGGGGAAATTACGTATGACAGTTATTCAAACATGAGCTTTTTGAATCTTCGCAGACCAAAACACTCTTTACCTGAATCGAAACTCCATGATACGTTCGTGATCAATCATGTTGGGTTATAAGTAAGGACAAGCCAATGTCATTAGAAGGCGCAGTTACATTCTTTATTGCCATGTTTATATTTGGCATTACTCCGGGTCCCGGTGTATTTGCGATTTTGGCTCGTGGTATGGTCGATGGGTGGCGAAAGTGCATTTCTCTTTCTGTAGGAATGATATGCAGTGATCTGATTTATCTTGCGCTTGCCTGTTTTGGTCTAGCGACGATTGCTGAGAACTGGTCGTTTGCTTTTGAGGTGATTCGCTACGTTGGTGCCGCTTATTTGATTTACTTGGGCTACAAGATGTTTAAGAGCCTACCTGAAGTGCAAGGCACAGCTGAGCTCGCAGCAAAACAAAGTCAGAAATCGGAACTCGCCAGTTTCGCACAAGGCTTTTTGATTTCAGCATCAAACCCGAAAGTGATTTTGTTCTATATTTCATTCTTGCCAACGTTTATTGATCTGACTGTTTTGCGTTCACAAGATATCGTCTTGGTTTCTGTTTTAGCGGCGGTTGCTTTGATGTCCGGTTTAATGATCATTGCAATGGGCGCGGGCAGAATGGCAAGTTTACTTAAAACACCACGCGCTCATAAAAGATTAAACCAAAGTGCTGGTGGAATAATGATTGCGGCTGGTTCATATTTGGCGATAAACAGATAAACAGATAAACAGATAAACAGATAAACACAGTTCAATTTAGATAAAAAAAGCGCGTTATTGCCGAGTAGCAGTAACGCGCTTTTTTGTATTAGATTATTGGTCTATCTTAGTTTGCTAATGCAGCATCTGCTAGTGGCAAGTCACGCTGCTTAATCACGTATCGCAAGCGAATTAACATCAGCGTCGCTGAAACGCTCAAGCCCGTTAGAATACCAATCCAAAAGCCTTCTTCACCCATTGCAGGAACAATGTGGTCTGTTAGTCCTAGCACCATGCCGAGTGGCAGTGCCAAGCCCCAGTATGAAGCGATAGCTAAGATCATTGGGATCTTAGTATCTTTATAACCACGTAATGCACCGTTAGCGGATGTTTGTAATGCATCACTGAACTGGTACATCGCAGTAAAGGTCAACAATACTGCTGCCGTAGCGCTTATTGCAGGGTCGGTGGTGTAAAGTCTAATGATCCACTCTGGGAACAGCAGGAACATCGCAACTGAAAGTAATGAAATCAACGCGGCAACCAAAATACCGACTTTGCTGCGTTCAATTGCGCCTAGTTCGTCTTTCTCGCCTAGTGCATGTCCAACACGAATCGTAATGCCAAATGAGATACTCATAGGAATCACGTAAGTTAGGCTCGATATATTCAGAGCAATTTGCGCCGCTGCCACGTTCTCTGCACCAATACGACCAATCATCAGAGCGATTACCGCAAAGATACTGCCACATACCGCGATGTTCATCCCGATAGGTAAACCTAATCTTAGAAGGTGAAGCATTTGTTTAGCTTTTGGTTTTGCATCTGAAAAGTTGATGATGGTTTTGTAGTGGTGGTGACCTTTAATGTAGGAATACAGCATTCCCGACATTAACCAATACACCAAACTTGTTGCCCAACCACAACCTACAGCGCCCATTTCAGGGAAGCCGAACTTACCGTAGATAAGTACGTAGTTGACCGGAATATTCACCAACAACCCAACCACCGAAATGATCATTGGTACTTTGGTGTTGTTCATACCCTCACAGAAGCCATTCAAGGTGTAGAACAGGGCAATTCCCGGCACACCGAAGGCTAGGGCAAACGCATAATCGCTGCCGATAGGAATGATCTCAGCGGCAACCCCAATCCATTCTAAGATCGGTTTAGCACTCACCAAGTAAGCGATAAGTAGCACACTCGCGATTAATGCCAACCAAACCATCTGGAAGAATTCAACAGAGATACTTTGAAAGTCGCGTGCGCCGCGGTGGTAAGCGACAACAGGCGTTAACGCCATAATCACGCCACGTAGCAACAACAACACGGGAATCCAAAGGCTGGTGCCAAGTGCAATAGCGGCGAGATCGGCAGGGCTTACTTGGCCAGCCATTGTCGTATCGACAAATCCCATCGCTTGGGTAGCTATTTGAGTCAAAATGATTGGAATCGAAAGATGCATAAGCGCACCCGATTCACGAGTAAAAGGACGAAATTTCGTTAGCATGGAAGTTCACAACACCAATATAAATACACGAATGATGGCAGGATGGCCGGTGTGTATTTTAGGATGTGCCCGTTGGGCGGGCGACAATATAAACACCTTACCGTATAGGGTCAAGCTTTGGGTTAAGTTAGTCGGATTGTTAAAATATAGAATTAAATTCTATGAATGCTATACAAAGTTCAATCATATTAATCAATGATTGATAACGCTCTGAACTGGATTAAACGTTTATTTTTCAAATGAATATTTATAAATTTGACATCATTCAATGTTATGTAATTACAAGTAGATGTACAATTAGTGGCATAGGGTTTTAAGAAGAAGTCTTTACCTTCAAGTACACAGATTCTGTGGCTATTCATTACAATTAGATTAAGGGTAAAAATGAAAAACAAAAAGGCGCTTGTCGGCACTCTGTTAAGTGTTCTAGTTTCTGGCAATGCTGTTGCTGGTGTTTACACCGATGAACTTACGAAATGTTTGGTGAGCTCAACAACTAAAGAAGATAGGGTTGAGCTTGTAAAGTGGATGTTTTTAGCTGTGTCTGCTCATCCTGCTGTAGACAAAGTTTCTGCAGCGACTCCCAGTCAAATGGATGAGTCAAACAAAAATGTCGCTAAGTTATCTATGCGCCTGACAACTGAAGCTTGCTTGGAGCAAACGAAAGACGCAATCGCCTATGAAGGAGATGTTGCGTTGGAAAAAAGTTTTCAAATCTTGGGTGAAGTGGCAGGTAAAGAGATGTTCTCACATCCTGAAGTAATAAAAAGCATGGCGGGACTAGATAAGCATTTAGATAGCCAAAGAGTAATGGCTCTTTTGAAGTTGTAATAACTTAAAGAGGATATCACCAATAAAAGTATTCTAAATGAGGTGTGGGTAACTATTATAAGCCCTCCTATGCGCGCGCGGAGAAGAGTTAATTTATCACCCGGGCAACAAACAGTTAGAAGCTATAATCTTCAAGCTTTTTGGAAGTGAAACATTTATCTATCTACTGCCACAAAGCCAGCAGAAACACAAAAAGACCAATTCCAATCGTGACTTTTAGAAGCAAGCCAAGAGGGGCTCCACCTTTTGGCGCTTTGTTACAACATCCCATCATCGTTTCCTCATTCATCATTGGATTTATTTTACCTTAAACCTTTCCCTTACGGTAAGGTCAACCCATTTATTGGTCTTGAATTTCAGACAACAAAAAGGCGAACCGTTTGGTTCGCCTTTTGTTATGTTTCGCTGCTTAGCGCCGCTACGAATTAGTCTTCGTAGTTATCGATGCTTGGGCAAGAACAGATTAGGTTACGGTCGCCGTATACGTTGTCTACACGGTTAACTGTTGGCCAGTACTTCGAGTTCTTGGTTGCTTTCGATGGGAAGCAAGCCAGTTCGCGAGAGTAAGGGTGATCCCATTCTGCGCCAGCTAGGTCAACTTGTGTGTGCGGTGCGTTCACTAGAGGGTTGTTGTCTAGTGGCCATTCACCCGCTTTCACTGCTGCCATTTCGTGACGGATTGCGATCATCGCTTCACAGAAACGGTCTAGCTCTTCTAAATCTTCAGATTCAGTTGGCTCTACCATTAGTGTGCCAGCTACTGGGAAAGACATCGTCGGAGCGTGGAAACCGAAGTCCATTAGACGCTTAGCAATATCTTCTTCGCTGATGCCTGTGTCTTCTTTAAGCGGACGAATATCGATAATACATTCGTGCGCTACGCGGCCGTTAGTGCCACGGTAAAGAACAGGGTAGTGAGGACGTAGTTTTTCCATCACGTAGTTCGCGTTCAGAATCGCTACTTTCGTTGCGTCTGTTAGGCCAGGTTCGCCCATCATTGCGATGTAAGCCCAAGAGATAGGTAGGATAGAAGCACTACCTAGATCTGCAGCTGATACCGCGTAGTCAGAACCTTGTACACCATTTTCGATGTGACCTGGTAGGAAAGGTGCTAGGTGAGATTTAACACCGATAGGACCCATACCCGGTCCACCACCACCGTGTGGGATACAGAATGTTTTGTGTAGGTTCAAGTGAGATACGTCTGAACCGATGAAGCCAGGTGAAGTTAGGCCTACTTGAGCATTCATGTTCGCGCCGTCTAGGTAAACCTGACCGCCCGCTGCGTGCACTTGTTCACACACTTCTTTCACTTGCTCTTCGTATACGCCGTGCGTAGAAGGGTAAGTGATCATGATGCTTGATAGGTTTTCTTTGTGCTTCTCGATTTTCGCTGCCAGGTCTGTCATGTCGATGTTGCCATCTTCATCACACTTAACAACTACTACCTTCATTGAAACCATTGATGCTGTTGCAGGGTTAGTACCGTGCGCAGAGCTTGGAATCAGACAAACGTTACGGTGAGCGTCACCGCGGCTTGCGTGGTAGCGTTGAATCGCGATTAGACCTGCGTATTCGCCAGATGCACCAGAGTTAGGTTGTAGTGAGAAATCGTCGTAACCAGTGATTTCACATAGCTTCTCTTTAAGATCTTTCGCTAGCGCTGTGTAACCCGCTGCTTGATCAAGAGGTGCGAATGGGTGAATAGAACCAAACTCAGGCCATGTTACTGGAATCATCTCAGCAGCAGCGTTCAGCTTCATTGTACAGCTGCCCAGTGGGATCATGCCGTGCGTTAGTGAGAAGTCTTTGTTCTCAAGCTGTTTTAGGTAACGCATCATTTGCGTTTCGCTGTGGTGCGTATTGAATACTGGGTGAGTTAGGAACTCTGATTCACGACGGCAGTTTTCTGGAATTGCTGCAAACTCGTTTGAAGCAATGTCAGAAGATAGTGCTTGAACGTCTTCTTTCACGTCGAAGATTGCAAACAGTGAATTCACGTCGTCGATCGTTGTTGTTTCATCTAAGCTGATACCGATCTTACCCTTAAGAAGGCGAAGGTTGATGTCTGCTGCTTGCGCTTTCGCGTACAGTGCATCTGTCTTCTCTTCAGAGTTGATCGTGATGGTATCGAAGAAGCTGTTGTTCGTTAGCTCGTAACCCGCTTTAGTCAGGCCAGCCGCTAGGATAGCTGTCATGTGGTGTGTACGACGAGCAATAGTACGTAGGCCTTCTGCACCGTGGTAAACCGCGTAGAAAGACGCCATGTTTGCTAGAAGTGCTTGAGCTGTACAGATGTTCGATGTCGCTTTCTCGCGGCGGATGTGTTGCTCACGAGTTTGCATTGCCATACGTAGCGCTTGGTTACCGTGAGTATCGATAGATACACCGATTACACGACCTGGCATTGTACGCTTATGCTTTTCACGAGTACCCATGAATGCAGCGTGTGGACCGCCGTAACCCATAGGAACACCGAAACGTTGCGCTGAACCGATAACTACGTCTGCGCCCATTTCGCCAGCCGGCTTAAGTAGAGCAGAAGCAAGTAGGTCAGTAGCAACTGTAACCAGTGTTTTGTTAGCTTGAGCTTTCGCAATGATGTCTGTTAGGTCGCGAACTTCGCCCGTTGTACTCGGATATTGAAGAAGCGCACCAAATACATCTTGCTCTGGAAGTGTTTCAAGAGCACCAACCATTACTTCAAAACCGATGTACTCAGCACGAGTTTTAACAACTTCTAGTGTTTGAGGGTGAACATCGTCAGCAACGAAGAATACTTTGCTCTTGCTTTTACCAGCACGCTTACACAGTGTCATCGCTTCGCCAGCCGCTGTCGCTTCATCAAGAAGGGATGCGTTCGCGATTTCCATACCGGTTAGGTCCATTACCATTTGTTGGTAATTTAGTAGAGATTCAAGACGACCTTGAGAAATCTCTGGTTGGTATGGTGTGTAAGCTGTGTACCAGCCTGGGTTCTCTAAAACGTTACGTAGAATAACGTTTGGAGTGAATGTGTTGTAGTAGCCTTGGCCAATGAAAGTACGTTTCACTTGGTTTAGGTTAGCGATCTCTTTAAGAGAGGTCAGCATGTCCATTTCGCTCAGTGGCGCAGCAAGTGTCATTGGTTTTTCAAGACGGATTTGTGCAGGAACCGTTTCGTCGATCAGTGCGTCTAAGCTAGTCGCGTTGATCGCATCAAGCATTTTCTGCTGGTCTGCTTTATTAGGGCCGTTATGACGAGCAACAAACTCGTTTTGAGTACCCAAGTCTTTTAGTAATTGGCTTTGAAGTAATTCAGTCATGATATGTTCTACTTTCTCTTTGGAGCCGTGAGCTAGCCCCTAAAATTAAGCTGCTCCAAAGAGCAGCTTTATCGTAATGAGGAACCTATTAGTCTTCTTCGATAGAGCTTAGGTATTCTTCCGCATCCTTAAGGTTGTCTAGTTCAGATGCATCAGACATCTTCACTTTAACAATCCAACCACCTTCATAAGATTCTTCGTTAATTAACTCAGGGCTATCTTCTAATTCTTCGTTGATTTCTACGATTTCGCCAGAGATTGGTGCGTAGATATCAGAAGCTGCTTTCACTGATTCAACTAGAGAGAAGCTTTCGCCGGCTTCGATTTCGTCTCCAGTGTCAGGCAGGTCAACAAACACAACGTCACCTAGCATCTCTTGAGCGTGCTCAGAAATACCGATAGTTACAGTACCGTCACCGTTGTCTTTTACCCACTCGTGGCTGTCTGCAAACTTTAGTGTATTGTCCATTGCTTATTCTCCAAAAATTTATGAGGTTTTAATTTAAATCTTAAAAACGGTTTAACGATAAAGAGGGAAGCGTTTGCAAAGCTCTTTAACTTGCTTGCGAACACGTTGCTCAACTTCAGCGTTGCCTTCAGGGCTTTCAACTAAGCCATCAAGTACATCGCCGATCCATTCACCGATAAGTTTGAATTCTTCAGTGCCAAAACCACGACTGGTTCCAGCTGGCGTACCTAAACGAATACCCGAAGTAATCATAGGCTTCTCTGTGTCGAATGGTATGCCATTTTTGTTACATGTGATCCCTGCACGTTCTAATGCTTCTTCAGTTACGTTACCTTTCAAGCCCTTAGGGCGAAGGTCAACCAGCATTAGGTGCGTGTCTGTTCCGCCAGTCACAATGTCACAACCGCGAGTTTGCAACACTTCAGCAAGAACTTTTGCGTTGTCGATCACTGAATCAATATAAGTATTAAATTCTGGGCCAAGTGCTTCGCCAAATGCTACTGCTTTAGCCGCGATAACGTGCATTAGTGGGCCGCCTTGTAGGCCAGGGAACACTGCAGAATTGATCTTTTTGTTGATGTCTTCGTGGTTAGTCAGAATCATACCGCCGCGTGGGCCACGAAGTGTCTTGTGCGTTGTTGTCGTAACAACGTGAGCGTGTGGTAGTGGGCTAGGGTGAGCACCTGTCGCAATAAGACCCGCGATGTGTGCCATATCGACCATTAGGATTGCGCCAACTTCGTCAGCGATTTCACGGAACTTAGCGAAATCGATAACGCGTGGGATAGCACTACCACCAGCAATAATCATTTTAGGTTGGCTTTCGATAGCTAAAGCGCGAACTGCTTCGTAATCGATTTCAAGAGTGTCGCGGTCTACGCCGTATTGAACTGCGTTGAACCATTTACCAGACATTGCAGGACGTGCACCGTGTGTAAGGTGACCACCAGCGTCAAGAGACATACCTAGGATAGTGTCGCCAGGTTGAAGTAGGGCAAGTTTAACTGCGCCGTTTGCTTGAGCGCCAGAGTGAGGCTGTACGTTTACGTATTCACATTTGAACAACTGCTTAGCGCGTTCGATTGCGATAGCTTCTACTGTATCTACGTGCTCACAACCGCCGTAGTAACGACGACCTGGGTAGCCCTCAGCGTATTTGTTGGTTAGGCAAGTGCCTTGAGCTTGCATTACTGCTTTAGAAACGATGTTCTCAGAAGCAATAAGTTCGATTTGTTCGTTTTGACGAGTGTTCTCTGCTTGGATTCCAGCAAATACTGCGTCGTCAGTCGCAGATAGGTTCGTAGAGAAAAAACTGTCTAAGCTATGGTTTTGGTAAGCGTTCATTGTCGAGACCTTTCATTAAGCTAATGGTGATTGTTTTTATAGTCCATTAAGTCTTACGTTGATTTCTGCATCGGTATCGTTTGCGCTATATAGGTATAGATAAACGTGAATTGCGTTATAAATATACTTTTACAGCGTCTAAGCGATCGTTGTAGGGTCAATGCAGCACGAATTGTTTCCCAAAAAGTTCGGGTAAAAAACAGCTCTTACAAATGTTAAATCTATCATTTGCTGCAAGCTGAAGTAGCATCTCTTCATCTAACAAGTCGATAACATAGCTCTGATAAAATCAATTTTCAACAAAAATTTCCAATAGGAAACAACTTTTCTCGTTTTGCTACAGGGAGCACGCTTTATTTCTGTGTGTGCTCTTTAATCAACAAAGCGCTTCATGCAACAATGAAATGAATAGACAGGAAGTAAGAAAATAATGAGGGACCTATGTCAGAAGACATTTATGATGAGTACCCATCTTTAACGTTGGCGAAAGAAACGTTAGACCAGAATATAGAACCACTTAGGCTAGGCCAGCGTATTAAAGATATCCGCGGCAAGCTTGGGATTACGTTAGAAGAAGCAAGCCAAAGAACTGGCTTGGCGCGTTCTACGCTCAGCAAAATCGAGAATGAACAAATCTCGCCAACCTTTCAGGCTATGCAAAAACTGGCGATGGGTTTGCAAATTGATATGCCGCAACTCTTTGAGCCACCAAGGAAAAAAGTCGCAACAGGACGTCGCGACTTAACCAAAGCAGGTCAGGGCAAACCTCACCCTACACCGACTTATGAGCATGAACTGCTTGCGACTGAGCTTTCTAATAAGAAGATGATGCCGTTCAAAAGCCGCGTAAGAGCGCGTACTTTTGAAGAATATAATGATTGGGTTCGTCACGATGGTGAAGAGTTCTTAATGATTATCTCCGGTGATGTGATGTTCTACTCAGAATTCTACGAACCCGTACCAATGAGCGAAGGCGACAGCATGTATTACGATGCCAATATGGGCCACATGTTGATTTCTACTAGTGCAGAAGATGCGCTGATTTTGTGGGTGACTGCAAAATAAGTTAACAAACTTAGAATTTCTTATAGTGAATGCAAACGTTTGCTTTTGTTTCTAACGTTTGTCAAATGACGCGATATTGATGTGAAAATCATCAATATCGCGTTTTTGCATGTATCGAATAATTGTTTTTAAATTGTTAAATGTCACATTTTGAGCTGTTTTAATCTTGTTAAGGGTGTAAAACTCACTCAGGCTTGTTTATTATAGTGAACACGGTTTACTCATGTTGATTGAAGTTTACTGAAGTGAATTCTTAGAAAGTGAGTTGTATAGGGTTTGTACAGCTATTCATATTTATAACGCTAACAATATAGGCCTATATAAAAGACATCACTTTTTACTATCTACTGTTTCTAACGTTAACCCGTATCGTTAGAGGCGACTCTAAATAGAGATATAAGCGGCAGACTCGATTTTGGACAGCCTGCAACGCTTCATGGAGAATAAAATGACTCAAGAACACGCTAATCAAGACCTACTAAAAACACCACTGCATGCACTTCACGTTGAAGAGGGTGCGAAAATGGTTCCTTTCGCTGGCTACGATATGCCAGTTCAGTACCCACTAGGTGTAAAGAAAGAGCACTTACACACTCGTGACGCTGCCGGTCTTTTTGATGTTTCTCACATGGGGCAACTTCGTCTACATGGTGCAAATGCAGCTGCTGTCTTAGAATCTTTGGTTCCTGTAGATATTATTGACCTTCCTTCTGGTAAGCAGCGTTACGCGTTCTTTACTAACGAGCAGGGCGGCATCATGGATGACCTGATGGTTGCGAACCTTGGCGATCACCTATTTGTTGTTGTGAACGCAGCTTGTAAGACACAAGATATCGACCACCTAACGGCTCACCTTCCTGCAGACGTAGAAATGGAAGTGATTGATGACCGCGCTCTACTAGCACTTCAAGGCCCTAAAGCGTCTGAAGTACTGGCTCGTTTCCAACCTAGCGTTGCAGACATGCTGTTCATGGATGTTCAAAAAGTGGATATCGATGGTGTGGAATGTATCGTAAGCCGCAGTGGTTACACAGGCGAAGATGGTTACGAAATCTCTGTACCGAATGATCATGCTGAAGCACTAGCACGTAAGCTAACTTCAGAAGCTGAAGTAGAGTGGATTGGCCTTGGTGCACGTGACTCACTTCGTCTTGAGTGTGGTTTGTGTCTCTACGGTCACGACCTAGATACAACAACAACGCCAGTAGAAGCTAGCCTTCTATGGGGTATTCAAAAAGTGCGTCGTACTGACGGGGAGCGTGCTGGCGGTTTCCCTGGCGCTGATATCATCCTTGAGCAAATCGCGACTAAAGACGTTCAACGCAAGCGTGTTGGTCTTGTTGGTCAAACTAAAGCACCAGTACGTGAAGGTGCTGAATTGTTTGACGCTGAAGGTAACAAGGTTGGTGTGGTAACTAGTGGTACAGCTGGTCCTAACGCGGGTAAACCAGTTTCAATGGCGTACGTGCGCACTGATCTAGCAGCAATCGGCACCGAAGTATTTGCTGAAGTTCGTGGTAAGAAACTACCAATGACAGTAGAAAAAATGCCATTCGTACCTCAACGTTACTACCGTGGCTAATCTCTTTTAAGAGAAACCACCAAGCTTAACCAAAAGCCTATTGTTTGCTTCTCTGTATCGAGAAGTTTAATGGTAGGCTTTTTTGTTTTTCGCAACGTATAAACTTAGGATGATGAGCTAAGATAAGTTGTTTATAAATTCGTTTATCAAATGAGAGATGTGGCCATATCGTTACAAATACTTACTATAATGATGATTAGTACGTGTTATGGTGGCGATTCATCAATTTTGTAAATAAGTAGTAGGGGTTACAAGGAGTTATCTATGAATGAGAACCATACAATGAATCCGGTTCGTAAAGCCGTTCTTGGGCTTTTAGCCCCATTAATCTATACATCAAGTGTTATGGCGACAGAAAACTCGGTCGAAAGTACTCCTGACGCGAGCGTAACACCTTATATCGTGAACGGTAGTGACGCTTCAGTGACTGAATTTCCTTCAATGGCGAGCTTGTTCATTGATCGTATTGATTATGATGGTGTTTACTCTACAGGCCCTTACTGTGGCGCGACCATTTTAAACCCGACTCATATTCTGACGGCAGCACACTGTATTTACGGCAATGAAGAAGGGCAGCTATTTACTACTGTAGTCCCTCAAATTGAAGATACGTCTCAATTCCCTAACGGTAACATTCAAAAAGCGCGAGTTTCAGAAGTTTATTATCGCAGTGACTATTCAAATGCGTTGAGTGATCTACTCCGTAACGATGTTGCCATTCTTAAGCTAGAAAGCGCACTGAATATTGATTCAATTAACGATATTGTAAAACGCCCGAGTTCGGATGGTTATCGTAGTTCTTCAGAGGTATTTACCGCTGTGGGTCATGGTGATACACGCACTGGTTTTGACGGAACCACATTACTACAAAAAGCAAACCTCAATTATGTAGACAATGCGACTTGTAAAACGGTATTCGCTGCTGGCGATGAGTTAACAGAGAATCAAATTTGTTTTGTTGGAGATGTAGCAGCTTCTGGCTTGTACGGGGGCACTTGTCAAGGTGACTCTGGCGGTCCGGTTTACTGGAAGGATGGTTCCATTTACAGACAAGTAGGGATCACCAGTTTTGGTCCTGAAACGTGTGGTGGTAGCTCAAGAGTAACGTCAGTATTCACTGAAATCTATGACTATAGAGATTGGATTACAGATGTAACTAATGGTGTCATTAATAGCTCAGAGACCGTTCAAATCTCAGCAACCGATGCTAAGCGAACAGCTTATGTGAATGCACGTACATCATCTGGCTCTGGTAGCAGTGGTGGTAGTGTTTCATTTGGTTTGCTAGGTATGCTGATGTTGATTGCTAGTGTTAGAAAAGCAGTTAAACGTTAGAACTTCAAAATGTTAGAACAAGTCGACGCTTTATCTAACGATAGCGTCGACTTTTTTATTTCTGCAGGTTTATCTGTTTAGTCATTTACCCGCTTAGTTACTTAGCTGCTTAGTTCTACAACCGCTTTACGGCTGTATCTTTCTAGAATCTCATCCATCTCTTTTATCGCAGCATTGATGCTTTTAATCCCACCTTGCGCTACACCTTTTTCATTTTCGTTCAATGCAGAAAAAGCCTGCTTTAATTCCTTACCTTCCAACATGCTCCCGTGTAGCAACACCTCTTTGTAAGTGAGTAGCTTATGTTGTATTGCAATAATTTCTGGGCGGGGATTGTCTGATTCTAATGCGTGACTAATGCAAGGAAATGCCAATGTATAGTGATTCGCAATTTCCAATTTGACGTTTTTCTTATTCGCAATATGCAATTTTTTTAATTTCCCAACACTTGAGTCTTCAAGTCTTCTAGCCTTTACGCTCACGACCAATCAAAGCGTGAAAGTTTATGATACGTAACGTTTTTTAATAATTGGATAATATGCCTTTGATGGCTTATGTAAACCATCACAAGTCAATATGGTCTGCTTCTTGCTGAATTTAGGTCATAACTGTCTTTTGAGGATGAGCTTATGTCACAAGAACCCATAATAGTGGCGCTGATTGAGCGTAGGAAACAAGCTAACTTGTCTCAAGAAAAGTTAGCCTCGAGTTCAGGAATGAGTTTAAAAACCTATCAACGGATTGAACGTGGCGAGGCGGATATTAAGATGTCTCAGTATCGTTCAATCACCAGAACCTTAAAGGTGACGGATTTGGATGTGGTTCTTGATATTGTGGGTGCATCACAAGCAACAGCGGAAGACGTTGCAGCGGTCAGTCGCTTACTGACCAGCGAAGAGCGAATGTTGTTGATCAAACTGATTTTGTCGGTCAAAAAGAAGCAGTAATCTTACTTTCAAATAAACAGCGTAATGGATCTATTCGTTAGTTAAAGTGACAGATCTTTCTACAGTAATGTGGTTACTGAGGGCATGAAGCCATCAGCTCACTCTTCCGCGTAGCTGTTTGGTGGTACTTCTTTGCTTCTTACTTTCTAAACGTCTTTTCTGAGAGCCACGCGTTGGCTTTGTTGCTCTTCTTACTTTTTGAACCTTTGTCGCTTCCAAGATCAATTCTTTCAAACGCACTAAAGCATCATCGCGGTTTTGTTCTTGAGTTCTATATTGTTGCGCCTTAATGATAATCACCCCGTCTTTGGTGATGCGACTATCTTTGTGTGCCAAAAGCTTTTCTTTATAGAAGTCGGGCAGGGTGGAGTGTGTGATATCAAAACGTAAATGTATCGCGCTCGATACTTTATTGACGTTCTGACCGCCGGCTCCTTGTGCTCTGATCGCTGTTAACTGGAGTTCCCAGTCTTGAATCGAAACAGAGTTAGATATTTGTAACATAAACATCCATTTTGAACGGTAATATGGGGTCATGATACTGAATATTGGTTATGGTATCAGTAACTTTCTTAAAGAGTGGTAGTAGTGATGAAAATAGATTTAACGGCGTATGAAGGATTGATCTTTGATATGGACGGTACGCTGATCGATACAATGCCTGCACATGTAAAGGCGTGGCAGCAAACGGCTGAAGAGTTCGGCTTTCATTTTGAAGCGTCTTGGCTGTATAGCTTAGGTGGCATGCCGAGCTACAAAATAGCCGGTGAGGTGAACAGTAAATACGGTTTGTCTCTCGACCCACAAGCTGTGTCCACGTTTAAAATGGCATCGTTTGCGGCTATTGAAGACAAAGGAGACGTTATCCCTTGTACTCACTCTCTGCTGTTAGAGCATCTGGGTAATAAGAAGATTGCAGTAGGAACGGGCAGTCAACGTAAAAGTGCCGAACAGTTACTGGATAAGACAGACATCTTGAGTAAGCTCGATATCCTAGTGACAGCAACAGACGTTAAGAATCACAAGCCCAATCCGGATACCTTCTTAGATGCGTGTTTTGGTATGGGTTTGCAGCCAAAGCAGTGTGTTGTTTTTGAAGATACGAACCTAGGTAAGCAGGCTGCTCATGCTGCGAACATGGATTGTATTCTTGTCGTTGAGGGGAGCAAGTTAGAATTTTATCCGGCTCCAAGCTGATCGTTTGCCGGGCAAGTGAATGCAATTGTCATTTGCTAGGCTATTTCGCTCATCTCTTTATCTAGGAATAAGCACACATTGTTTCTCCCTGCTGCTTTAGCTTCGTATAGGGCTAAATCGGCGCACTTGTAATTAAGTGCTGGATCATTTGTTACGTTAGTAATCCCACCGCTCACGGTGACTACGTTGTCGAGTTCGATACTGACAGCGATTCTGAGCCGATTAAGAACGTATTCAGCTTCTTCTGTTGTAGTGTGAGGCAGAATAACGCCAAATTCTTCACCACCAATACGAGCGACAAAATCTGTTTCACGGCATTCTCGCTGGAGTACTTGAGCAACCGTTTGAATGACGCGATCACCATAATCGTGACCAAATCTGTCGTTGATGCGTTTGAAGTGGTCTATATCTAAGATCGCTAAGCAAGACTGTTCACGAGTAGGATAACGATTCACACGAGAGCACTCATCTCGCAGCTCAAGATCGAACTTACGGCGGTTCCAACACCCAGCTAAGGCATCTTTTTCGCTCAGGTTTCTCAGTTTGTTTTCTAGCTCTTTGTGTTTACTGATATCCACAAATGAAGCGACATAAAACTGAATCACATCTTTCGAATCTTTGATGGTTTGGATTCGCAGTATTTCCGTGATTAAAGACCCGTCTTTACGTCGGTTAACGACTTCGCCTTCCCACATGCCTTTCTCTTTGATGATACTCCACATCTTGATGTAGAACTCTTCATTGTAGCGGCCAGAGGCAAACATCGATGGTTGACGACCTTTTACGTCTTCTAACTCGTAGCCACTCACGCGGGTGAACTCTTGGTTTACTTTGATGATGCGGTTGTTTCTGTCGGTAATCACCAAGGCAGACATGCCATTCATTGCTGCTTTAGCCAGTTGGCTCTCGATACTGTTCTTCTTGTGATTGCTGTTCCACAATACGAAGCCAGCAGAGATCATTGAAATCAAGAAAGATAAAGTGATGATCTGAACGACAATCGCTTGTTTTTCTTGTCGGTATTGACTGCTGAACTGCTGATTTTCAATATGAAGAACCATGTAGATTGGGCCTTCGAACTGTTTTATGTTGGGGCTGATATCAGAGTGGAAATACCAGTTCTTACCATCAAAATAGCTAGAAGATTTCTTGTCTTGAATCGCAGTCCAAAGCTCCGGGTATAACTTTGCGTAAGTTCGCTCTGAACGTGACTCAATCACATGTCCGAAAGATTCCTTTGGGTCTGGCCCCATAATGATGTGTCCGGTTTTGTTGAGAATAATCGGAACAGCAGACGATGCACCAATCTGATAGTGAAGGCGCTTATAGATCTCGAGCATGTTTAGGTTTGCGATGAAGTAACCAATGATGCGATTGTTTTCAGCGACTGGCGTCATAATGCGAAGCGCTGGTATTAAAGGACGAACGATCTCTCCGTTTTCAACTTCTAGGTCAATGCCGCGAGAACTAACTTCACCAATCTTTAATCGTTGCAGTTCCTCATAGTAATCACGTGAAGACTTGTTCTGCAGTTCGTTATCTGGGACCACGATTGCTTGACCGTCTTTGTAGTTAACGCGGAACACTTCGTTGCCGGCTAGATCGAGATAACGAAGCTGAGAATAGTATTTTTGGCCACGAGCTAACATTACCCAAAGATCTTGTAGCGTTTCTTTGTGGATGAGTGAAGGTTCTTGAACGGCACGAAGTAACGTTTGAGAGTCTGCAATAGAAGGAACAGAGTTAGATATTTGCTCAACAATAACGGCGAGTTCGTGAAAACTGTATTCGATTTGGTTCTGGCTGGATTGTTTGATATTTAGCGTGTGCTGAGCATCGACCCTGTCAAATTCAGAGTTAATATAGAGGGCAGGGACTAATCCTAGGGCAAATATGGTGCATAGAAATTGCCCGACTAGTTTTTTTATACTTGTATTCATCACTGTCCTCAAAGAATCAGCGCAATACTATATATTTTATAAGGTTTTTAATGTGATCTTGCCCCAGAACTTAAGACAATATGCGCATATAACTACGTTTTTATTGCAACTTCTTGCACTTAAGCTTGATTGTTGAGCAATTACTTCGTTAGGAAATGATTGCTCAATATAGAACACCGGTCTGAAAATTGAGCCAGATTAATCGCGATTATTTGTCGTTTATCTAACTAAGGGTATTTAGCTTAGGCCGACGATATTTCCATTACTGTCAATATCTAACGACATGAACGCTGGTTTGTCAGGTAAGCCTGGCATGGTCATCACATTGCCACACAACGCGTAAATAAAGCCAGCACCAGCACACAATTTTAGCTCTCTAACGGGTACGTCAAATTGAGTGGGAGCACCTTTTATGTGTGCTTCTGTCGAGACCGATAGTGGTGTTTTTGCCAAACAAACTGATAGGTTGCTATAGCCATGCAGTTTGAATTCAGCTAGTTGTTTTTTAGCCAGTGGAGATAGTGAAATACTTGCCGCGCCATAACCGACTTCAGCGACAGCCATTAGCTTTTCTTCTAGGGTTTGCTCAGAGTGGTACAAAGGCTCAAATTCAGACTCCTTTTGGCAAGCTTTTACCACGGCGCGAGCCAGTTGAGTCGTCCCTTCGCCACCTTGACCAAATGCTTCGCTCACTTCAACGCTAACGCTTGGGTCGAAGTCGGTGATCATCTGTTTCAAAGCATCGAGCTCTTGAGCTGAGTCTTGTGGGAATTGGTTAATCGCAACAACTGTTGGCACTTGGTATTGCTTAACGTTGGTTATGTGCCATTTTAGGTTCTCAAACCCTGCAATAAGCGCGTCTTGGTCATCATTAAAGATTGAATCTGGTAGTGGGGTGCCCGGTCTTAAATCGTACAAACCTGAGTTCGCTTTTAATCCGCGTAGTGTCGCAACAACAACGGCACAGTCAGGCCTCTTGTTGGATGCCTTAACCTTGATGTTACATGCTTTCTCGAAACCCATGTCTGAGCCGAAACCGCCTTCAGTTACCACAAAGTCACTCAGTTTAAGAGCAATCTTATCGGCAATAATTGAAGAGTTACCATGTGCGATGTTTGCGAAAGGCCCGGCGTGAATTAGGGTAGGAACGCCTTCAAGGGTTTGCATCAATGTTGGTTCAATAGAATCCTTCATTGTTACGGTCATTGCGCCTGCAACATTGAAGTCATCTGCGGTTAACGGTAAGCCTTGTTTGTTGTAAGCAAGTACCACTCGTCCAATGCGCTTTCTTAAATCTTGAAGGTCATCTGCTAGAGCAAGGATAGCCATCAGCTCTGAAGCGGCTGAGATATCAAATCCATCTTCGCGCTCAAAGCCGTTAATTGTTTTGCTTGCTTCGTTCTTGCCTACCGTGATCATGCGTAACGCGCGATCATTATGGTCGAGTACACGTCGCCATACGATTCTAGTGGGGTCGATATCCAGTGCTTTTAAGCCTGAGCGCGCTTCAAAGGCTTCTAAGCCTTCACGCTGTTCATGATACAAACGTGCATCGATTGCTGCAGAGGCAAGGTTGTGAGCGGCCGTAACAGCATGAATGTCACCAGTTAGATGTAGGTTCAACTGTTCCATAGGAGCGACTTGAGAGTAGCCACCGCCAGCTGCGCCACCTTTAACACCAAATACAGGGCCCATTGAAGGCTGACGAATACACGCCATCGCTGATTGGTTAATTTTGGCAAGACCTTGTACTAGCCCGATGGTGGTCACCGTTTTGCCTTCGCCGAGTGGCGTGGGTGTAATCGCCGTGACTACGACCAATTTACCATCTTGTTGGTTGGAGAGGCGTTCAAGTGATGTGAGAGACACTTTAGATTTGTATTGCCCTAATGGCTGATGTTCGTTGTGTTGTAGGCCAGCTTGCTTGGCAACCTCACTGATGTTTTTAAGGGGAGTAGAGCGACAAATATCAATATCAGACAGCATATTTGATCCTTATATCAGAACCGAAAGGTGGTACGTAAACGTTTGCGTGGCGATGGTACTGTATAAATCTGCCAAGTAAAGGCAAACCACACGAATTATGTGCTGGAAGATAACAGATCTAAAGAGTCATTGCGCGAGATCAAATCTTAAACGAGCAAAATATTCGATCTGATTACCTACAGTTGCAGTTATATTGGTGTTGAATACAAAAAGGGCTGCATATAGCAGCCCTTCAACGAATAGGTAATCTGACTTGGCGTGAACCTCAATCAGCTAACCCCTAATATGGTCGATTAACGATCCCAGTATGTTTCTTCTAAGCTATCTTCGCGTTCAGGTAGCGCACGAGAAAGACGAGGAGAGTGCTGAGTCAACACTTCGTAGCTTACACGGTTTGCGTACTTACAAATTTGAGAAAGAGAAGAGTAAGTTAGACAAGTATGCTCGTGCTTCTCTGAGTTCGGTACGTTCACGTGGTGGTAGCTGTTTGCTGCCATGTCGTGAAGTAGTGCTGAAAGTGCACCATCACCAGCACCATTCGTGTTCTTAATCTCAAGTGGGCCACCTAGGTAAGGGCCAATATGAGAGTACACTTTTACAGGGTCTTTACAGTCTTGCTTACGCATCGCGCGGCTGAATTCATATTTATTGAACTCAGGGATGTTACCCGGTAACAATGGCAGTGTGGTTTCGCGTTTCGCTGGTTCGTCAGTGTAACCTGCCATGTATAGGCCAATAGGGCCAGCAGTACATAGAACTAGGTCGACCCATTCAAGCGCTTTGTTAGCCGCCAATAGAGGGTCTTTTTCACCTGTGAGCGCTTCACCTTCGTCTTCGTTCATCGCGACGATGGTTACGTTCTCTTTCAGGTATTCTTGCCACCATTCAGCGTTACCTTCGATCACATACTTAGTACCAAGTGTTAGTACAACAGGCACATTGTGCGCTTTCGCGTATTCAATCGCTTTTTGTACCGCTTTTGGCATCGGATCTTCAGGTTTGCCACGCATTAGGTATGACGAGACAACTAATGCAGACGCTTTCTCGAACACTTTTTCAGGAATGCTCTCTGGAAGAAGTTGGTTCATGTGACCTTCATTGATTGCAAACGTACGTTCGCCATCTTCAGAAATAAGCGTGTAGCAACGACCGATTGGACCATCAACAGTTTGAAGGTGATTTAGATTCATACGAGAAGAAGTGCGGCAAAGATAACGATAACCAAATGAGCCAACTTCAATCTTCTTAGACATAACGCCAAGCAGTACAGATTTGCTGTCTGCAAGTACGGAATAGTTGTGCAGTGTGTTGCCGATAGTATCGCCAGGGTATTGATGCGTGATCAAACCGCGCTCAACTAACTCTTCATACAGCGCATCTGCTTTACTTTCTTCCAATACTAGTGAGTGACCTTTACTCAGCTCGTATTTTTCTAGGAACTCGTTGTCAACACGGGCTTCGATATCAACAATCGTTTGGC
This sequence comes from Vibrio sp. 10N.286.51.C3, assembly GCF_003050065.1. Lineage (NCBI taxonomy): Bacteria > Pseudomonadati > Pseudomonadota > Gammaproteobacteria > Vibrionales > Vibrionaceae > Vibrio > Vibrio sp. 10N.286.51.C3. The sequence continues at coordinate 269,958 of NZ_PIGC01000006.1, forward strand.
CAACACCGACAATCGTTGCGCGGTGAAGCTTAGGTGTTTGTTGAATTTGGTTGACCAACGGATCACGTGCGTGAGTTGGAAAGTAATGCTTAGATTTACGCTGTCCAGGAAACTTCATATGAAAAATACAGTGAAAAAATTTTGCCGCATGATATCACATTTTGTTTCTGTTTCTTTCATTTTTATTACATTTTGAATCACCTGCACAATGTCTGTACAGGTGAATCGTCTTACTTTGGCTTGAAGCTATTCAGCTGGAACAAGTGTTGCTGGATCTACGTAAGCCTCTGTACCCCAAAGCGGAACGGTTGAAAGGCTATGCTTGAAACTGCCTTCCGTTTCTTTGGTGGTGTAAGACAAGTAAAGCAGCGACTGATTCTCTGCATCGTAGATACGACGAACCTTCATTGTTTTAAAGAAGATACTTTTCGATTGCTTGAATACCACTTCGCCAGACTTACTCTTGTCTATTTGAGCAATCATTTCTGGTGTGATTTCACCTGTTTGACGACAAGAGATAGAGCTATCACTTGGATCTGAAAGGCTAAGGTTTGCTTCGATTGATGCGATATGACAGGTAACACCTGCGATCTTATCGTCATCTAATGAAGACATCTTGATATCCTTCATTGTGAAGAAACCCAGTGAGACGTCGCCAACCTCGTTGTCCGAACAGCCAGCTAACATTGTGACGATACCTGCTGCTATTAAGGCTTTTTTCATAAGAAGTCCTTTTTATTTATATAGTTCTGTTTACTATAAGGATATTGAAAGCTTGAATACGAGTGTAGAGCTTTTCGTTAAGTTCTTAAAGGATGTTGTTGGATAATGAAAAATATGAAGCATTTAAAGTACTTGTTGGCCTTGGTCATGCTCTGTATGCTCTCTGCTTGTAGTTCGGCACCTCAGCCGACCGTATGTCTTCCAAATAACTGCGATATTTGGGGATACTAACCGTAGGTACTAAAAGAATGAATAACGAAATACCTGAAACTGCACAAAAGAAAAACCAATGGCTGTTTAGTCAGCTCGACATTGCTTACCCCGCAAAAGAGAGCCTTCTAGGCCGCGAACTTTATCAAAGTAAACTCCCATCCAAGACATACCAACTCCTAGCTCCAGATCAAACACCTTCCCAAATTGATGAACTGCATAAAGTTGATTTCCATAAATTGACCGTACTATTCTCACTTAACCAAGCAAGCGTGTACCAAGATGAAGCCGAAAGGGCACACATGCTTGAGTTCTTGAGCCAAATTATGCTGTCTGATGAACATGTTTTATACATCGGCACTCACAATGGCGAAGTTGTTGCGAGTGCGATCATTACAGAGTTAGAGGATTCTCTATTGATATCGGACGTTGTTGCTGGAAATGGTCAAAGTATCAACGACTTTGCTAAGCAGTTACACGATTTTTGGGCACAAGATCATGCTTCTTGCGATAAAGTGTGGATCGAGAACTAAAGATTCTTTGAGAAAGCGTTAATCTAAGTACAATACCCCGTCTTATTTAAAGGGTATTGTATGTACAAGCTATTGATCTCAATCGCTGTATTGTGTATTAGCGCTTATTCTTCACTCAGTTTTGCTAACGACTGGGATATCAAACGTATCCTAGTTTTACACTCATACGAACCTTCTTACCAATGGACCGCTGATTTCCAAAAAGGGATCGACAGCGCGTTCAGCCAATCTAGAACCGAAGTTAAACTCTCGATCGAGTATTTGGATTCAAAGCGTATCCATAGCTCTGACTACTACGGTTCTCTCTCGAACTATTTGCAAATCAAATATGCAGGTTATGAATTTGACGGCGTGATTGCGACTGACGATAACGCAGCAAATTTCCTTGAATCGTTAGGTGCTTTAATTGACCGTTCTACTCCTGTAGTGGCGGTGGGAATCAATGACACCAGTACCGATATGTATGCAGTATCTGACAGAGCAACTGTGCTTTACGAGAACGATCAGATAGACGTTAATATTAAGCTGATCTCCAAATTAAGGCCTAATCTAAAGAACCTCTATTTTGTAAATGATTACAGTGTCACGTCTGAATTGATTCATAATGAAATGAACAGAATGATGGCTGAATTTCCAAATATCAACCTCATAGAAATTCGCGATTTGTCGCTGGAGCATACAAGCCAGTTTTTGGAAGGAATCTCTGCAGACGATGCGGTATTGCTCAGTCATTACAACACTGAGTTGAAACAAGGGGTTTACCACACTTACCAAGAGATTGCGGATACCTTGTCAAAAGCGAGTGCTGCACCAGTGTTCGCGTTGTGGCAGTTTTATATTTCGGGCGATGTTCTCGGTGGTTATGTGAATCACTCACAAAGCATGGGTGAGGAGGCAGTTGATGCGCTAGACAAATACCTTCCTCTCGGTTTTGCAGAACCGTTAACTCCCGGAGATAACAAACGTTTTGTATTCAACTACCCTGCAATGAAACGATACGGGATTAGTGCCAACGCATTACCTGATGAAGCGGTATTCATTAACGAACCTTCTTCCTTTATTCGCAAAAACTTCCAGTTGTTAATGGGGCTGTCGATGGTGATTGCGGGTTTGAGCCTGATCATCTTGATGCAATTTGTCACTCTGCGCCAAAAGAAAGAGTTGGCCAATAAGAACAAACGAATCTTAAAGCTTCAGAAACAGACCTTGAATATCCAAAAGGATATGATTCATGTTCTCGGCGAGGCGATTGAAACCCGCTCTGGCGAAACCGGTAATCACGTTAAGCGTGTAGCCAAGTTATCCTCATTGCTCGCTAAGTATCGTGGCTTGAGCCATCGCGAGGTCGAGATGATTGAGATCATCAGCCCGATGCACGATGTGGGTAAGATTTCTGTCCCTGAATCGATCTTGGATAAACCTGGTAAATTAACCGACCAAGAGTGGGAGGTGATGAAGCTTCATACTACGGCTGGCTATAACTTACTGAAGAGCGGAGCGGGTGATATTACCAACCTCGCGGCAATCATTGCTAACGAACATCACGAGCGCTGGGATGGAACAGGATACCCGAATGGCAAAGTGGGAGATGAAATTCACCTGTTTGCTCGCATCACTGCCGTAGCCGACGTTTTTGATGCGCTGCTTAGTGCTCGTTGCTACAAAGAACAGTGGCCGTTAGATATGGTAGTCGATTTTTTCGAGCGAGAGTGTGGCTACCAGTTTGATCCTCAGCTAACGAAATTGCTACTGAAACACTTACCCGAGTTTGTCGCTATCCGAGATTCGTATCCTGATACTGGAACTGTGGAATATGCGATTTCACGTTCGCTTGAAGCTAAGGTTTTTGAAGAGTCGGTTGTTAGCTAAGTCTCGGTCTATCTTAATCGTTTATACGTCTTGGTTTTTTATCTAGTCATCACGATCCGGCTAGGAAGTGGTGATTTATATTTTCCCCTGAAATTGAGTCGCTTATGTAAACCTCGCAGTATTTGATTTCGTAGGATCTCGGTTAATTTGATAAAAACTGTTGCTTATGCTGAGCGATAAAGTGATCAACTCCATATTTCGCGAAGAGAAATAAGCCTGTATCCGCAAACTGTTACCTCAATCATCTCGCGCATTGAAAGAACACTATAGGATAAAACTTGGATTCAATCTTAGTGAGATACCTATGCGGTTAGAACAGACTAAATGTGTAATTTTCGATTGTGATGGAACACTTATCGACAGTGAAAAGCTGTGCTGCCAAGCTTTGGTAAACGTTTTCACTGGCTTTGGGGCGAAGTTGAACGTCAACGACTGTTATGCGCACTTCCAAGGTGGGAAGCTGGCCGACATCTTAATGGATACGCAAGCGCGTTTAGGCTTATCTATCTCAATTGATACACTAGAACCGTTATACCGGATCGAATTAGAAGCACTGTTTCAGCGTCATTTAAAACCGATGGACGGCGCTATCGAACTTATTGAATTCCTCAAACAACAAGACATTGAGTTTTGTATCGCTTCCAATGCACCGAAATCTAGAGTTGAATCTTCATTGGCGATGACAGGCATGCTCGATGATTTTAAAGGTAAAGTGTTCTCAGCTTTTGATGCTAACAGTTGGAAGCCAGAACCTGATCTAATCATGTACACGGCCATGAATATGGGCTTTCTACCAAATGAGTGCATCTACGTGGATGATACGTTAAAAGGGATTGAGGCTGGTGTTCGTGCGGGTATCCAATCGTTTCGATTACGCCCGAGTATTGATGAAGCAATCGTAGATCCCGAAGCCGACTCATTAGAACTCGCGGCTCAGGATATCTACAGTTTAGAAGAAATTTCAGTTTGGATTAATGGCAAGCACTGCTCAAATGGTGGTATATCGAATTCTGCAGCTTTGGTGGGGTAGAGCCTAGTTGAAGACTGACTACCTTACTGAATTGTTTGGTATGGAAACCACAAGATGCACAAGTAAACTTTTCTCCACTTTCTGAAAGCAGATACTCGTCATGTTGGCATAAAGGGCATGTAATGTCGTCGGTGTTTGGTGTTTCTGTTTTATTCATTATGTGTCACCTGCAGCAAGAGGGTAAGCGAAAAAAGACCCGTTCAATTAGATTACTCCTAAGCTCGAATATTAGACAGTTCTGACACTTCTTAATCTCTCCTTTGCGACTTGCTTCATGGTAATTGATAATGTCATCGTTATTGACCATGGTTCTTGTAATGTTATTAAACAAAAGTCAAAAAAAGGACCCATTACGAGTCCTCATTCGTTTATTTTCAATTCACGCCGCTAGTTAGCCTGCTGATCCTTAAGTCCGGTATCGCGCCAACGTCTGAGACAGAGAAACCGACGCTTCCGTTAGTCTAGATACACCATTTGACGAATTCTGAGCGACGTCCTTAATCACATCGGATTGGCTGCGAATATCGTTAAGTTCTGCTGCAATCGTATTGGCAACGTTGCTTTGTTCATCGGCTGATGTTGCAATCTGGATACTCATGTCCATCAGCGCTTGTGCAGAATCTGCAATCGAGTTTACGTCGTGACCAATGTTAGAAATCAGCTGGCTACTGGTTTGCGCCTGATCGACCGTTTGCTCTGTGATCTTTGCAATATTTTGACTCTCTTGTTGTAAGCGCTCAATCATCGCTTGGATCTCAACGGTAGCTGACTGAGTGCGACTTGCGAGTGTTCTTACTTCATCAGCAACAACAGCGAAACCACGACCTTGTTCGCCCGCACGAGCGGCTTCAATCGCAGCGTTCAAAGCCAGTAAGTTGGTTTGTTCTGAAATTGCGTTGATCGTCGTGATGACTTCGTTAATTTGGCTCGTGTTCACATTCAAGCTGGTCACAGAAGATGAGGTTTGTTCAATCAAAGAAGAAAGGGTGGTGATTTCTGAGATTGCTTGTTGAACCTTCGCGTGGCTGTCGTTGATCTGCTGTGCGTCTTGCTCTGTTTGCTCTGTTGAACGTGCAGAGATGTTAGACACTTCATTAGCAGATGCGGTCATCTGGTCCATTGCAGTAGCAACCGAATCTAGAGATGCGTTTTGGCTCATGATTTGTGTTTCGCTGCGCTTCATCTCTGTTTCGAAAGAAGCCGACGTTTCACTTAGGGTTGCTGCACTGTGGTTTACGTTGTTAACTAACTCACTGAGCGTGTCCATTGAACGGTCAAGAGCACAACCAATTGTGCCGAATTCGTCACGGCCAGGATGGAAGCCAAGGCGTGAAGTTAAGTCACCATCACCAATCTTTTGAGTGGTTGAATAAAGTACCCACAGCGCACCACCTAAGAAGGTCGCTACCCAGTAACAGAAAAGACCAAAAGGCACACACCATAAAAGACTGAGTAATAAAGTGTACAGTGCTTGCTGCTTTTGGTTTTGTGTATCGTTGTTTGAGACGGTAAGAGAGTAATAATTACCATCTTGTCCAATAGCCGTTGCGGTAACCGTGCCATTGTTCGAAATGATGGTCTCTTGAGGACGAGTTTGTTGGCTAACAGTACGAACAGAGGCAGGGGAATCTGACGCTGATAAAATACCTTTGAGTTGATACTCAACTTGCTGTTTTGCACTTGCGTCAATTTGTTCCATTTTATTGACGTAGTTGAGTCCAGCTAGGCTCGCCACAGCGGCGAAAAAGATTAAGAAAATGACCCAAAACTTATCGTTGATAGACATTTTAATAAACAGTTTGTCTATCGTTCGAAATTGTACTTCTTTCATAAAAACTCCACGGTAAATCCTTTACCGTGGACTCTAAATAACCGACCTCAATAAAAATGTGATATCAATCGACTAATTGTGAAAATTAATGATAGCAACATGTCATTTATGAGATCTCAATCAAGTATTTATATCCTGTATGGGTTTATTAGCCCAAAGACGGTAATAGGCCTACTGATATAAGGATTTGAATGGCAATGATAAATACGCCAATGCTACCCGCTAAAAATAACGCTTTGCTTCCACCCAACACCTGGTAAGTCGCTTCAGTACCATGAGATTTTACCGAGAAATCTGTGTAGCGAACTTTGTATACCATTACGGTAGGTAGAAGAATCGCCAGCACTGAAAGTGCAATCGCAGCATAACCCAACGCCATGATAAAACCTTGTGGGTAAAACAGGGCGAAGCCTAAAGGCGGTAAGAAGGTGATAACAGCGGTTTTAACGCGCTTTGCACTGCCTAGTTTTTTGCTTAGCGAGTCACCCATAAATTCGAATAGACCTAAGCTCACGCCAATAAATGAGGTAAGAAGAGCAAGGTCAGCGAACACGCCTACGATCACGCTTAGATTTGATTGATGAACGGTTTGCGAAAGCGAAACTAAAAGTGCACCCAAGCTTGTGTCTAACAACAGTTGTTCTTGGCTTACTACGCCCAAAGTGACGCTCTGCCAGAATACGTAGATAACCAAAGGTAACGCAGAACCGACAATCATTACCTTGCGTAGAGAGCGAACGTCTCCATCTAAGTAACGAACGATCGATGGGATGCTGCCGTGGAAACCGAAAGAGGTGAACACAACCGGGATAGCTGCAACAATCAGACCTTGTTGTAAAGGCATGCTCAGCAAGTATTGAGAAGTGATGTTAGGTGCTAGGAAGCTCAGTACCAGAACCATTGCAACCAGCTTTAAGCCAAATAAAACGCGGTTAACTTTATCGACACTGTGTGTACCAATCGTTACAACGCCTGCAACCAACAAGGTAAACAGAAGAGTCGTGACTTGGCCATTGAGTTCAAGGCCCGCGATATCTGAAATACGTTGGTTAAACTGAGCGCCACCGCCCGCGATGTATGCAGCGCATAAAGCGTAAAACAGAAACATCACTGCGAAGCTCGCGATCCACTTTCCTTTCGTCCCTAAAATTGTATGAGCTAAGGTGTGTAGGGTTGCATCAGATTCTGCGAATTGGTGAAGCTCGACCATTAATAAGGCAGTGAATGCCATTAAAGCCCACAAACCCAGCATTAAGAAAAGTGAAGTTGAAAAGCCAATACCTGCAGAAGCAAGTGGAAGAGCGAGCATGCCAGCACCAATCGTTGTGCCTGCAATGATCAAAGTACTACCAAAAACCTTTGATTTATTCATTGTATATAATTCTTTACGTTAGGGTGTGTTTTCATTGTAATTCTTCTAGCTTAAGCGCATAAACCCAAAGAATATCTCGATTTTGAAGTATTCTGATTGAGTTTAATTCCAAATGCAATATCTAATGTAATTAAAAATATGCACTGTAAATATTAATTTACACACATTTGAGGGTTAGGTGTTGAAAAGGGAGAAGCAAACGTTTGACCATGATCTGCTTCAAAATTTGTAGAGTAATCAGTTGTACTTGGTGTAAGGTGGCAGTAAATATGTCGTTCGCGTATACCCCTTTAGCGTAAACAAGCGCTAATGATCGCGAGTAGCTTCAAGCTATAAATATGGAATGGGTAGAGTAGAGTGCGTTCATCAAAGTGACATAATATAAGTCCAAGATGGTGCACTAGTTAACAGGACATCATGTCCACACCAAGGAATAGAGGGGGCACAATGAGTGACCAATCTTATAATGACGAAAGTCTTGAGTTGTTAGATGCTATGGAAATTGGCATTGACTTGTCTGACTATGAACAGACAGTTAAACAATTAGCAGAAGAACTTTTCAAATCTTCCAACTAGGGTTTTCCTTAGTAAAGGTTTTTTAGTTCAATGTTCTCAAATTAGACAATTCTTAGACTGAGCAAATCTCATTCGCTCACACGTCATACCAAAACTATCCTCATTAAAGTTCGCGAAGACAAACGAGTACGTTTACCATGTTACTTAGTTCTCGATACTTTAATGAGGTTCAATGAACTTTCTTGCACACCTTCACATCGCCAAGCACTGTAACAGCAATTTAGCAGGTAACCTGTTGGGTGATTTTGTGAAAGGCAACCCCAATAAACAGTATTCGGATTCACTCTCTGACGGCATTAGGCTTCATCGATTTGTTGATAGCTATACTGATCGTCATGATGTTTCTCGCTCTGCAAAATCTCTCTTTTCAGACCAAACACGACGCTTTGCGCCTATCGCACTCGATGTATTTTGGGATCACTGCTTAGCCAATCATTGGGCTCAGTTCTCGCAGCAGACATTAGAACGTTTTTGTTTCGATAGCCATGAGCAGATCTTTGAAAATCAAGAGCCACACTGGCCAGAAAATTTCGTTATGGTTCATCAGAAAATGGCTGAGCATAGATGGTTAGAGAGCTATCAAGACATGTCATCAATCGAGGTGGTATTGCAGCGAATGGCGTTGAGAAGACCAAAGCTCGGTATGCTCGAGGCATGTTACGATGATCTCGAACGTCACTATGATACGTTGCAGTGTCACTTTTATGAGCTTTATCCCAATGTTTTAGAAGAAGCGAAGCAGTTTAATGCGCTTCAAATGAAGAAAAATCAAAAGGAAAGGTAAACAGCGTAATGCAGGTTTGCTACAATCCGCGCCTATTTAATCTTTGAGCATCATACTATGTCTGAATCTACTAAATCTTTTAACCAACTAGGATTGTCTGAGCACCTTCTTGCTACGCTATCAGAGCTTAACTTTACGGCTCCAACCAGTGTTCAAGAACAAGCGATTCCATTGGTATTAGAAGGCAAAGATGTACTGGCGGGTGCTCAAACGGGTACGGGTAAAACGGCTGCGTTTGGTTTACCGATTATTCAAAGGTTAATCGAGACGAAAGACAACGTTATTCCAAACCCGAAGCTCGTTCGTGCGCTTGTATTAGTACCAACTCGTGAATTGGCACAGCAGGTGTTTGATAACTTAACTAGCTACGCAAAGGGCACCGACATCAAAGTTGTGGTGGCTTACGGCGGCGTTAGCATGAAGGTTCAAACTGATAACCTACGTGGAGGCGCTGATATTCTTGTTGCGACGCCTGGTCGTCTTATTGACCATATGTTTACTAGGAACATCATGTTGAGCCAAACGGAAGTGCTGGTGCTAGACGAAGCTGACCGTATGTTAGATATGGGTTTCATGCCTGACATCAAACGTATTCTTTCTCGCATGAACGAAGTGCGTCAAACGCTGTTCTTCTCTGCAACGTTTGATAACAAAATCAAAGCGATTGCGCATCGTATGATGCAGAAGCCAAGTGAAATTCAAGTTACGCCAAAAAACAGCACCGCTGAAACCGTAACACAGATGGTTTATCCGGTAGATAAGTCGCGAAAAAGTGAATTATTGGCGTATTTGATTGGCTCAAAAAACTGGCAACAAGTGTTGGTGTTTACAAAGACTAAGCAGGGCACCGACGCTCTCGTTAAAGAGCTTAAGTTAGACGGTATTAAAGCGGCGTCAATCAATGGTGATAAGAGCCAGGGTGCGCGTCAAAAAGCATTAGACGATTTCAAATCAGGCAAAGTTCGTGCGTTGATCGCAACCGACGTAGCAGCTCGTGGTATTGATATCCAGCAGTTAGAACAAGTTGTAAACTATGACATGCCATACAAAGCTGAAGATTACGTTCACCGTATCGGACGTACTGGTCGCGCAGGTAACAGCGGTTTAGCGATTTCGTTGATGAGTCAGGATGAAGCTTACTTATTGGGTGACATTGAGCGACTGCTTGATACGCGCTTGCCTCAAGAGTGGCTAGAAGGCTTTGAACCTAGCCTAGAAAAAGATCTAGCACCAGAGCGCGGTGGTCGCAGTAAGAGTCGTTCATCAGAAAAACGTAAGATGAAAGCAAAGCTTAAGATTCACCAAAACCGCGGTAAAGCACGTCGTTAACAAACTGGAACATGCTCCAGTTTAAAATTCTATACATATAAAAATGCGCCGTTACAGTTGGCTCTGTAACGGCGCATTTTTGTTTCAAGTAAATCAATTTATGACCAATGCAGATAAAAATACTGGGTTAATTATGTTCTTGATTGCACTTCCATACACAGGGCACTTCGTAAATCAGTTCTTCTAAGCTAGTTGGGTTTAGCACCCATTGCTCTTCGATTCTAAATTTACTTACCATTTGTGAGTTGAATAGTTGCCAATGCTTGATTAAGGACTCTTCGGGGGAGGTGACCATGTCGCCTTCATTCCACGTACTCTCCATGAACGGTGTTAGGCACACCGCGGCGTTCGCGTAGATGATCATTTGCCATTTTACTTCGTAAATGTTGATCAGATTATCTGGATTGGCGTCGTTATATTGTTTCGCCAGTCCATTAATTTCTTTCTCAACATCACCAACGTTATCGATAAAGTAATCAACCAAGTTATCTTCTTGACGCACTGAATCTGAGAGAAGTTGCATTGGTCTGCGTGAGTGAATCATATTAGTAAACAAGCGCATAGCGAATAAATAAATCGAAATATTCGGCGCAATACCTTTTGGTAGCTCTTCCATTATCTTAGCAATATAAGACTGAAAATAGTCGTGTAAACAATCGCTTATAGCATGCCAGATCTTTTCTTTGCTACCAAAATGATGGCGAATAAGGCTATGCGATACGCCTGCTTTCTCACTAATGTTACGAAGCGAAACGCTATCATAACCATGCTCACAGAACATATCCGCGGCAACACCCATGATCAAAAATCTCGTCTCTTCAGCATCTTTCGCGCTTCTTCTACCTTGTTTCTTTTCAGTCATCTTCATTTCACATATTTACCTGATTACCACATTCTACACTGTTTTTACTGAAATAAAAAATACTGCACAAGTGGAAAGTAAAGCTTGAGAATTCTTTAATATTAAATATACTGCCCATCTGTGTAATAAATCATAATAATTAAATGGAGAGACATCATGCAGTCCAATTTGTCTATCAATGCCATATCGAGCAAGCGCATGGGAGCTGTTATTGCAGCACTATTGCTCGCAGGCTCTCTAACTGGATGTGACAAAGTTCAGTCAGAGGAAAATGAGCAGGTAATCAAGCCTGTAAAGCTGTTCGAAATCCCGCAACAGACTGATATTGATCTTGATAGCTTCATTGCAAAGGTTGATGCAACCGACCGTGCGGCACTTTCTTTCCAAGTGGGTGGCGATATAGAAACATTCGATATTCGTATGGGACAAGAAGTGAAGAAAGGTCAGGTGTTAGCCGTATTAGACGCGACGGATTACAGTATTGCCGTTGACGCAGCCCAAGCTAAATTTGATCTTGCAAACAGCCAATACAAACAAGCTTCTGAGTTGTATGCAAAAAAGCTGGTCAGTACCGATTACTACGACCAAGCCGTGAACACCTTTACTGCCGCTGAAGTTGAGTTGGATCAAGCAAAAACAAACCTTGGCTACACTACCTTAGTTGCTCCATTCGATGGTGTGGTATCGATGGTGTTTGGAAATCAATATCAATTGATTGCAGAAAAGCAGCCTGTACTGAATATCTTGAATCACAGTGAAATGGATGTGACGTTTTCAATTCCAGTATCAAAGCTTGAAGACCGTTCTATTCAAGACCTAACGAGCTCAAACATGTGGGTTGTGATGGACAGCCACCGCGGCATTCGTATCCCGACTCGCTTTAAAGAAATCTCAACGCAACCAGATGAAGACACCAACAGCTACCAAGCGGTTGTGTCTATCGAAAAGCCAGAAGGCATCAATCTACTTTCTGGCATGACAGCGCAAGTTGAAGTTCAGAAAAGTAAATCTGACTATGGCATTGGTATTGTGGATTCAGCTTGGTTAAACAAAGACGCAGGCCATGGTGAACTATGGCGTTATAACCCTGACTCTCAACTGATTTCTAAAGTACAAGTCCTTCTTGATGAGCAAGGCAAGGTTATCGACGGATTGTCGTCTGGCGACCTTATTGTTGAAGCAGGTGTCGATGTGTTATCAGACGGACAACAAGTAAAAGCTTGGCTTCGTGAGGGCGGTATTTAATGAACCTTTCAAAATTATCAGTCGTTGTCGCGTCGGCTCTGTTACTTCAAGCCTGTAACAATGAAGCTGTACACCGTGAACAACCGCCTTTGTTGGTGTCTACCTTTGAAGTTGGCGCGCCGCTGACTAATCAGTTCAGAAGTTTCAATGGACAGGTGATGCCAGCTGAATTGACTCCTTTGGCATTTAAGCTATCAGGTGAGATTCAACAAGTATTAGTAGAAGCGGGTGATAACGTCGAAAAAGGGCAACTATTAGCAACCTTAGATAACGCAACGTACCTCCAAGATCTTACTGATGCTAAATCTCAATTTAAACTGGCGAGCAAACAGTTGGCCCGTGGTACGGAGATGTTTGGCAGTGAGATGTTATCGCAATCAGAACACGATCAACTGACTGCTAACTACAAGCTGGCGTCGGCGAATTTGGCGGCTGCAAAACGCAAGCTAAGTTACACGGAGCTTTTAGCGCCATTCCCAGGAACAGTTTCAACGGTTGATAAACAGCGTTTTGAAAACACGACACCAGGTGAAACGCTTCTTAGTTTGTACCAGAACGATAAGGTCTACGTACGAATCCAAGTATCCGATTCGATCTTAGCGTCGATCAGTCCTGACATGCGTTCAAGTAGCTACCGTCCTGAAGCGACCTTTGGTGGTAACTCTAGAGAATATCCTCTGACGTATCTAGAGCACACCAGTGAATTGCACCCACAATCACGTACATACGAGTTTTGGATGCAGATGCAACAACCTGAAAGTGAAATTCTGCCGGGTACGAGCGTTACAGTAAATGTCGACATGGCAAAAGCAGGCCTAAGTGATGTTCAAGGCTACCAGTTGCCGATGACGACACTACAAGCAGGCGCTGAAGCGAACCAATTTTACGTGTGGAAAATGGAAGACGGACAAGCATTCAAAAGCGAAGTAGAAGTCGACAAGATCAGTGGACAAGGCGCATTAATCGCTCATGGCGTTGAGCAAGGTGACGTACTCGTAAATTCAAATCTAAGAAAACTCCGTGACGGAATCCAATTGTCAGGAAAAGCAGAATGAACATCGCAGAATATTCAATAAAGAACAAAGTAATCAGCTGGCTGTTTCTCGTCATTTTGGCCATTGGCGGTGTGACGTCTTTTGGTAATCTATCCCGTTTAGAAGACCCAGCTTTTACCATTAAAGATGCAATGATTATTTCAACTTACCCTGGCGCTACGTCTATGGAAGTTGAAGAAGAACTGACTTACCCGCTTGAAAAAGAGATAAGACAGCTCCCTTACATCGATAAGATCACATCGACCTCATCGAATGGTATGTCTCAAATTATGGTTAGCATGAAGATGGATTACGGTCCGGATGAGCTACCACAAATCTGGGATGAAATGCGTCGAAAGATCAACGATCTACAGCCAACGCTGCCTAGTGGTGTTAACTCTGTCCAGATCATCGATGATTTTGGTGATGTGTTTGGCGTGATGATCATGTTGACAGGTGATGGCTATGATTACGTAGAGCTAAAACAGTACGCAGATTATCTAACTCGCGAAATTGAACTGGTTGAAGGGGTCGGCAAGGTAAGTATTGCCGGTGATCAACAAGAGCAACTGTTCGTTGAGATGTCACTAGAACGTTTAGCCGCATTGAACTTAGATATGTCGACTGTGACATCACTGCTCGCACAACAAAACAGTGTGGTATCAGCGGGCGAGGTGATGCTAAATGGTCAAAGCCTAGCGATCAAGCCAAACGGCACATTGAGCACGGTTGAAGAGCTAGAAAACCTGATCATTCATGGTCGTGATACGGGTAACCTCATTCGTTTGAAAGATGTCGCTGAAGTGACTCGTGGTATTCAAGAAAAGCCGGGCAATGTATTAACGTACAATGGTAAACCAGCGATCAACTTAGGTATTGCTTTCTCTTCAGGCGTAAACGTGGTTGAGATTGGTAATGCGCTTGATGCGGAACTTGAGCGCTTAGAAAGCATTAAGCCAGCCGGTGTTGAGTTGAATTACTTCTATAACCAAGCGCAAGAAGTAGACAAATCAGTCGCTGACTTCTTAATCAGCCTCGTTGAAGCGGTAGCGATTGTTATCATCGTACTTCTGTTCGCAATGGGCTTACGTAGTGGTTTGATCATCGGTTTAGTACTGCTACTGACGGTGTTCGGTACCTTCATCTTGATGGACTACAACGATGTTGAACTGCACCGTATCTCGTTGGGTGCTTTGATCATCGCACTGGGTATGCTGGTGGATAACGCGATTGTTGTCGTTGAAGGTATTTTGGTTGGCTTGAAGAAAGGCAAAACCAAGCTTCAAGCAGCGAAAGACATCGTGAAGCAAACACAATGGCCATTGTTAGGTGCGACCATTATCGCTATCACAGCCTTTGCGCCGATTGGTTTATCGAAAGACGCGACAGGCGAGTTCATGGGCTCACTGTTCTGGGTATTGTGTTTCTCATTGTTCTTAAGTTGGGTTACGGCACTAACACTAACGCCATTCCTTGCTGAGATGTTGCTAAAAGAAGAAGACAAGGTCGATGAAAACGAAGACCCTTACAAAGGTATCCTGTTTGTTGTATTCGGCGCGTCTCTGAAATTAGCATTGCGCTTCAGATGGTTAACGGTAGTGAGCATGATTGCTCTGCTAGCTGCATCAATTGTTGGTTTTGGTATGGTGAAGCAACAGTTCTTCCCGCCATCAAACACACCGATGTTCTACGTCGACATGTGGATGCCAGAAGGTACCGATGTTCGTGAAACGATCAAGCAGACTGAGAAGGTTGAAAGCTACATTCGTCAACAAGACGACGTAGAGTTTGTAACCACAACGGTTGGGCAGGGCATGCAACGTTTCGCTCTGACATACCAACCAGAGAAAAGCTACGAAGCTTACGCCCAGTTGCAAGTAAGAACGACTGACCGTGACACTATGTTTAAGGCTCTAGCGGCGCTAGACAAAGACTTAGCAAACGAATTTGAAAAACCGACGTTCCAATTCAAGTTGATTGAGTTTGGCCCGTCACCAGCTTCAAAAATTGAAGCGCGTATTATCGGCGCCGATCCACAAGTACTGCGTAATATTGCGGTTGAAGTCGAAGATATCTTACTTGCCGATCCTGGCTCTCGAAATGTGCGCAATGACTGGCGTGAACGCACCAAAGAGCTCGTGCCACTGTTTAACGAATCAAAGGCACGTCGCCTTGGCATTTCAAAGGCGGATCTGTCTGAGACACTACAGATGGCGTTTGGTGGTTACAACATAGGCTTATTGCGTGATGGTACGCACATGTTACCTATCGTGGCACGCCTGCCTGAAGAAGAGCGTTTTGACTTTGAATCACTGAACAATGTGAAGATTTGGAGCCCATCACTGCAAACTTACATCCCAGTTGAGCAAGTGATTGATGGCGTCGAGCTTCAATGGTCTGAGCCACTGATTCAGCGTCGCGACAGAAAACGTACGCTAACGGTATTGGCTGATCACGATGTTCTTGGTGATGAAACGCCAGCGAGTCTGTTTGCTCGAGTGAAACCAAAGGTAGAAGGATTAGATTTACCAGAAGGCTACAGCATTAGCTGGGGCGGTGAGTACGAAAGCTCTAAAGATGCGCAGGAATCTCTGTTTGGCTCACTGCCAATGGGTTACTTGCTGATGTTTATCATCACGATGCTTCTGTTTAACTCGGTTCGCAAGCCGCTTGTGATTTGGTTTACGGTCCCGCTCTCTATCATTGGTGTTTCAATTGGTTTGTTAGGTACCAATATGCCATTCAGCTTCACGGCGTTCCTAGGCTTATTGAGTCTAAGCGGCATGATTTTGAAGAACGGAATCGTACTGCTTGACCAGATCAACAGTGAGCTACAAACAGGTAAAGACCCATATTTAGCGGTTGTCGACAGCGCGATCAGTCGTGTACGACCGGTATCTATGGCAGCACTTACGACTATCTTGGGCATGATTCCCTTGGTATTCGATGCATTTTTCGGCTCGATGGCGATTACCATCATGGCAGGCTTAGGCTTTGCTACAGTACTAACGCTAATAGTAGTACCAGTGATGTTCGCTATTCTATATAGAATCAAACCGTCCACTGCGGGTTATTAGGGAATGATATAAAACAGATTCTTTTAAGCCAGCCCAGTCAGTTTTGACTGGGCTTTTTTATACGTGTGATTTGACGACACGTGAGAGTGGCAAAGGGTACGAATAGATAAACATTAAAAAAGCCGCTTACCAATGGTAAAGCGGCTTTGTCGGAAATAGAGGCAGTGCTAGATTGCGAGGCGTATATCCAACTCAATCGGTTTTGGCATGGCCAAATGATAGCCTTGATACATATCGAAGCCTAGGCTCTGCATCGCTTCGAGTTGTTGTTGGGTTTCTATGCCTTCAATCACTGTCTTTGCGCCAATTTGGGTTGCAAGATCGAGTACCAAGGTCATTTCTTGAGTTTCACCTTGTTCAAAGTCCAACATAACAGAGCGATCAATCTTGATTATATGAGGGTTGATATGGCGAACGCGCTGCTCGGTTGATGCTTGTGTTCCGAAATCATCGACTGCTATTTGAAAGCCATTATCTGCAAGTGAGAGGGCTGCGTCTTTTAAACGCTCTTCGCTTTCGACATTGAGTTCAACCAATTCCATTACAATTTGCTCGCACGAAAGGTTGAGCTCGTGAAGGCGTTTGGCTAGCAAGCTGTCACTTACTTTCTCTGCAGCAAACAGCTCACCTACGTTTGGAAGAACGTTCAAAAACAGGTTTAGATGACGAACATTTGATTGCGCAAAGTTGCGGATATGAATTGCTCGGCTCAACCTCTCTACATTAATTTTGTCTGTGCATGAGGTTTCGTCTGAATGGAAGAAGTGATCGGGACGAACGGTATCACCTTTGTTATTTGAAATGCGCACCAAAGCTTCCACGCCTATTTGAGTCATAGAAGAATCGAATATAGGCTGATAGACACTTCTAAGCGTCAGGTCTTGGTATTTCGCAATGAACTGCATATCAGCATCTACGGATATACAGCTAATAAATTCACTTCTGTCTGATAAAATCATAGTCGCTAGTAAAGAGGGCTTATTCAATGGCGGACGTAAATGTCGCGGCTGTCACAATATTGACAGGTGTAAGTAAATTGTCAATTAATAAAAACTCATTTGTAGAGTCAATATTTAAATAAATATAATTAACGAAAAAACAGCATGATAATTGATATTAGTCATTAAAATTACTTATCATTCACCATTAATAATGATTATTGTGAATTTAATCCCTGAGTAATCTATCTCATATCAACGTCAATCAATATATGTTTTCAGCGCTAATACACCAGGTAAAAGTAGGGGCAAAGCCTTAAGTTATGGGGGAATGTCAAAGTTACGATATTAACAAACAGCTCTGTTTGCATATAAATGATATCTACTTCTCAAAATATCAACGATGAGCGTGTAAGTTATTCTTTTAAAGAAGATAAACTTTGATTGATTATTGGGCAGGGTTTGAATTGGGTCTTATAAAGTATTGGGATGAAGGTCTAACTATTTACTTTAAAGATGGAGTGAAAAAGTTGACCCATATTGTTACTGCCATTGAAGTACGGCATAAAGTTGCAGGTATTTACGAACTAATTGTTGATTTCCTGACCGTTTGAGAGGATGTCCGAATTTAATAAAGCAAGGGCTGATTTTAAAATTACTATTTAATTCAGTGGCGAATTGAGAATCACTCTCTCTTAGCGTGATGCCTTGTTGGCTATATTCAGTGATCTCGTCTGGGAGTTCACCCATCCACCAATGCAATAACTCACCACTGTTTTTACTTCGGCTAATCCAATGGTCGGAAACAATGATCAAAACGTCACTCGGTTGAATAGAAAATCCATACTCTTGTTGCCAATTATGGATGTCCAACATCAATTTTCTGCGACAGGTTTTCCCTGCACTCACCATATGATGACTGATCATCCAAACCGTACCTATCTCAGAAGATATTCGGAAGTGTCGAGGCGTTTCGCCAGAGGAGAGCATTTCAAGTGGGCTGATGTTGCTTGCGTGATTAAAACTAACGAAGGTGTGCTCCATCCGGCGGGCAAATGCCTTACCTATATGGTGCTCACTGATCCCTTGATTGTGTACTGTCGGGTAGTGGCGTTCACAGAGCTTTAGGCAATCGTCCTGAAATTGATTAACGCTTTTAATCACTAGATCTAATAACAATGAAGTCCCTTATACACGGTTACTATCTTATTGATGGGCAATAGTACGGTAATTGTGGCTCCGTTACCTATCGTCAAAGTGTGAGTTCTTGATCTCTCTATCAAAATTAGCCATTGCCACGTGATTTTATGGATAGCACTGGCACTTCAATGGTCTGTATTCTAAATTATGAGGAATTCTAGTTAGTTACCACGATTATAGTCTAGTTAGCTAATAACGATTTATCTACTTACTCTTTACTTGGAAACATTCATGACTATTCAATTAGATTCGAAGCAAAAGTCTGAGCTTACCCATGCCCTTCAAAAGTACATGCAAGATGAACTTGATGTAGAACTCGGTCAGTTCGACACGGAATTCTTAGTCGACTTCATCAGTAAAAAGTTTGGTGCGGTCTACTACAACAAGGGGATAGAAGACGCTCAAAAGGTGATGGAGCGTAAGATGTTAGACATCTCTGATGAGCTTTACGAGATTGAACAAATCGTTGAAATTTAATGTTAACCCCAAACTTGTTCAAATAATTTGAATAACTCGTTTAATTTGAAATGATGTTTCCAATGTAAAGCTTGGTAAATACTATGTTACACAAACTCGGTGTAGGGTACGCTTTGCAAAACTTCACCACTCGTTAACATTCGGAAGAGATGCATGGACAACAACGTTAGAAATTACAACCCTTTAGCAAGAGCGATGCATTGGATTTCAGCACTCGCAATATTTGGCTTATTTGGTGTAGGCCTGTGGATGGTTGATCTTTCATATTACAGCGAGTGGTACAAAACAGCACCAGACTATCACCGCTCGGTAGGCATTCTTTTGGCTGCAGTTACCGTTATCCGCTTGGTTTGGAAATTGGTTACCGTGTCACCTAAGGTGGAAGGTAAAAGCTATGAAGTTGCTGCAGCGAAGATCGCTCACGGCTTTATGTACATTAACTTAGCGGTTTTATTTATTTCAGGTTATTTGATTTCAACATCAGACGGCCGCGGGATCGACGTATTCAATTGGTTCACTGTACCAAGTATGGGTGAACTGTTTGCAAACCAATCTGATCTCGCAGGAACGATTCACTACTATGCTGCATGGGTACTGATCATTATGGCATCAGTGCACGCCTTAGCGGCGATAAAACACCACATTATCGACAAAGACGATACGCTACGAAAAATGATAGGAGCTTCAAAATGAAACAGTCAATTATCGCTACAGGATTAGCATTTGCAATGGCAATGCCTTTCGCTGCGAACGCCGCTGATTACGTGATTGATACAAAAGGTGCGCATGCTTCAGTTAACTTTAAAGTTAGCCACCTAGGTTACAGCTTTATCCAAGGTCGTTTTAACACATTCTCAGGTGACTTCTCATTTGATGAAAGCAACGTTGAAGCGTCTACAGTAAACGTAACGGTTGACACTACAAGCCTTGATTCAAACCACGCAGAGCGTGATAAGCATATCCGTAGCGGCGATTTCATCGATGCTGGTAAATTCTCAGACGCAACATTCAACAGCACAAAAGTGGTCGATAAAGGTGACGGCAAACTTGAAGTTATGGGTGACCTTAAACTTCACGGCGTAACTAAGCCTATCGTTATCGAAGCTGAATTCATCGGTGCTGGTCAAGACCCATGGGGCGGTGAGCGTGCTGGTTTTGTTGGTACAACTCGTCTAGAGCTTGCTGACTTCAACATTCCAGTAATGGGCGCTTCAAGCTACGTAGATATGGATCTACACGTTGAAGGTGTAAAGAAGTAATCTAGCTATCAATAGTTGCTGACTGGTATCAACATTTTTAGAAACATCAAAAGTTTGGTCGATATCAACTAGCAGGTTAGTTAGAAAAAGAACAAGTAGCTAGAAATAGAGAAAGGCGCAAAGTAATGACTTTGCGCCTTTTTTATTGAGGTAAATGGCCACGCGTTTAGATCTGTTTTGTGTCAAACCTTGAGTTGCGTTTTAAGCCTCCATTTACTTCTAGCCAGTCAACGTTGCCATGACTGATTTATCTAGCTGAACTACTAATCCCTAATAGTTCAGCTTTAGATTAGTTCAGCTTTAGATTAGTTAAGCTGTTTCTAGTTCAGCTTGTGGAACCACGTTTAGGCGGTCGCCGTAAATTGGACGTAGTGCTTGCATCACTTCAATGCGAGTCAACACACCCACCATTACGCCATTTTCTAGCACAGGAAGCATATGTGGTTGGCTCACTTTCATCGCTTTTGCACGCTCTTCTAGAGAAAGAGAAGTCAGGCGAGTCGCGAAGCCCATGCTTGTTGTCGGGTAAAGTTGCTCTTTGTCGATGCATAAGAACTCAGCAACGTCTACTAGCTTGTCGTTTGCATCGATAGCCACAACGTCACGGCTCATTAAGTCTACGACTTTCTGGCCTTTAGTTGGGATGTAATCTTGGCACCAAAGATCCACCATTACGTCATGAACAGAGAAGATACCAACCAGACGACCTTCAACATCGCAAACAGGAGCGCTAACAAGTTGAGCGTCTAAAAGTGAATCAATTGCCACTGATGTAGGCATTTCTACGCTTAGTGTCATAGGCTGAGTGTTCATGATTTGGAACATAGTCGTTGCTGTGTTCATAGTAATTTCCTTAACTGACGTAATTTCTGTTGTTTGTGTAATAGCGGTAATTTTTGCTGCTTTAAGTTGTGGGCGACGGTAAATGCTCCAATTGGCTAAGCCGACCAATACTGAACCACCTACGATGTTGCCGATTGTCACTGGTATTAAGTTCGCGGTGACAAATTGCATGATGTTTAGGTCTGCGTACTGGGCTGGTGTTGCGCCAATTTGCATCCAAAAACTTTCTGGTGCGAATGCTTGAATCGTGATGCCTAGTGGAACCATGAACATATTCGCCACACAGTGTTCAAAGCCTGAGCTTACGAACATTGCTACGGGTAGTACGGTCATCATTGCCTTGGTCATTGCATTAGCAGAGCTGAACGTTAACCAAATCGCTAAACACACCAACAAGTTACAAAGCACACCTAAAGCAAATGCTTGAACAGGGCTGTGGTGTAGCTTGTGTTGAGCAATGTTCAGAGCGTTTAAGCCCCATTGCCCGCCATCCAGTTGATACAGACCTGCTGCGCTTACCAAAGCTAATAGGAACATGGCACCGATAAAGTTACCGACATACACCTTGCCCCAGATAGACAGCATCTTAGTGAAGGTGATCTGCTTGTTAGCCCATGAGATGCTTGATAACACTGAGCTGGTAAACAGCTCTCCACCACAAATCACAATCAAGATCAAACCCATACTGAATGCAAGACCGCCGGCTAAGCGACTCAATCCCCATCCAGCATCAGCGCTGCCCGTGGTTACCGTGATGTAGAATAGAAAAGCAAGCCCGATGAATGCGCCAGCCATGATTGCTAAACTCAATGTCATGCTGCTGGTTTTATTTGCTTTGCTTAATGCAAACTTCTCTGCTTCCGCCATCATTTCTGTTGGTGAGAACAGTTGATGATTTTCAGAAGTGCTGGTTGCCATATCCCCCCCTTGAACAATCCGTCATGTGTAATTCCTAGTATTAATGACTTGGTTAATCCGTAATGGTTAATCAATTGTGTTTTGCAGGGCTTCTTGTGTCCTGCCATTCCAGATTAGGGCGTTGAGG